>NZ_JBEXOV010000132.1:0-17129 GCF_040611715.1 Streptomyces sp. NPDC006544
ACGCCGCCCAGGCGAGCGGCCTGCTGCAGGAGGCGGTGGACCATCTCGAACAGTCCCCGGCCGCCAGCGGGAGCCCGCGCGGACGGCGCCCCGCGCGCGCGCCTTCGACGCCGCCCCGGCACGGGCCGCCCTGGAACGGCTGCTGCCGCGGCACGCGGCGCAGTTCACGCTGCTGCCCGACACCGGCACCGGCGCCGACACCTTCACCGTGTCCGGGACCGCCGGCGCGATCACCGTCCGGGGCTCCACCGGCGCCACCCTGCTCACCGGGGTCGGCTGGTACCTCCAGCACGTCGCCGGAGCCGACATCGGCTGGCCGGGCGACAGCATCGGCATGCTGCCCGCCCGACTGCCCGCGGTGCCCGCGGCGGTCACCCGCAGCGCGCAGGTGCGGCACCGGTACGCGCTGAACGACACCGACGACGGGTACTCGGGCCCGTACCGCACCTTCGAGCAGCACCAGCGCCAGATCGACCTGCTCGCCCTGCACGGCATCAACGAGGTGTTCGTCCAGGTCGGCGCCGAGTACGCGTACTACCGGGCGCTCCAGCGCTTCGGCTACACCGCGGCGGAGCTGCGGGAGTGGATCCCCGGGCCCGGCCACCAGAGCTGGTGGCTGCTGCAGAACCTGAGCGGCTTCGGCGGTCCCGTCACCGAGCGGCTGATGCGCGAGCGTGCCGAGCTGGGCGGTCGGATCGCCGAGCAGCTGCGCGGCCTGGGCATGACCCCGGTGCTGCCGGGCTACTTCGGGACCGTGCCGCCGTCCTTCGCCGCGCGCAACCCCGGCGCGACGACGGTGTCGCAGGGCGACTGGGCGGGCTTCGACCGGCCGGACTGGCTGAACCCGGTCTCCCCGGTCTTCGCCGAGCTGGCCGCCGCCTTCTACGCCGAGCAGCGCTCGCTGTTCGGGGACAGCACCATGTACCGGATGAGCCCGCTGCACGAGGGCGGCCAGACGGGCTCCGTGGACGTGAAGGAGGCCGCCGGGGCGGTGCAGCAGGCCCTGTGGGCGGCCCATCCCGGCGCGCTGTGGGCGGTGCTGGGCTGGCAGGACGATCCGACGAAGGAGCTGCTGGCCGGGGTGGACACCTCGAAGCTGCTGATCCTGGACGGGCTGTCGGACCGCTACAACCGCCTGGACCGCGAGACCCGTTGGGGCGGCGCCCCGTACGCCCTCGGCACGATCTACAACTTCGGCGGGCACACGACGATCGGCGCGAACACCTCGGTGTGGCTCGAGCGGTTCACGTCCTGGCGGGGCAAGAGCGACAGCGCGCTGACCGGCATCGCCTATCTGCCGGAGGCCACGGGGACCAACCCGGCGGCCTTCGACCTGTTCACCGACCTGGCGTGGGAGCCCGGCCCGGTCGACCAGCGGAAGTGGTTCGCCGACTTCGCGGGCCGGCGGTACGGACGCCCGGACACCGAGGCCGCGGCGGCGTGGGAGGAGCTGCGCAAGGGCCCGTACAGCACCTCCTCCGGGCTGTGGTCGGAGTCCCAGGACAGCCCGTTCACGGCCCGGCCGAGCCTGACGGCGGCGGGAGCGGCCTACTGGAGCCCCAAGTCGATGCGCTATCCCGCCGGTTCGGTGCGCCGGGCCCTGGACCACCTGCTGAAGGTGGATCCGCGGCTGCGCGGCTCCAGCGCCTACCGCTTCGACCTGGTGGACACCGCCCGGCAGGCGCTCGCCAACCACGCGCGGGTGCTGCTGCCGCGCGTCAGGACGGCCTACGAGGCCGGGAACCTGACTCTGTTCCGCGAACTGACCGCCGAATGGGCCCACCGCGAGCGGCAGTTGGACGAGCTCGTCGGATCCGACCCGAACTTCCTGCTCGGCACCTGGCTGTCGGCGGCCCGCTCGCACGGCGGGGACCGGGCCGAACAGGACCGGTACGAGTACGACGCCCGCTCGATCCTGAGCGTGTGGGGCCGGCGGAGCACCAGCGAGGGCGGCTTCCTGCACGACTACGCGAACCGCGAATGGGGCGGCCTGATCGGCGAGTTGTACGCGCGGCGCTGGTCGGCCTACTTCGCCTCGCTGGAGGAGGCGCTGGTGCGCCGGGCCGCGCCGAAGGCGATCGACTGGCATTCCTTCGAAGAGGGCTGGGCGCGGCTCACCACCCGGCATCCGGACCGGCCCGGCGGCGATCCGTACGAACTGGCGGCCGCCGTCGCGGCCACCCTTCCCGAGGCCGGATGACCTGCGCCGCGCCCCCGCCGCAGATCGGGCCATGAGGTGATCTTCACCCTCACGCGGGAATCTCCCCACTCCCCCGAGGGAGCCGCGAGCCGTCCTCCGGTCGCGGGAGCGGAGCGCTCGGTTCACTGTCGGAAATCGATCAGGGGCGGCCGGCGGAACGAGCCGGCGGCCGCTCCTTCCGACGCCGGGAGCGCCCGCCATGTCCCAGACCGACATGTCCCCGTCCGACGTGTCCGAGACCGACGCGGACCGGCCCTCCGCGACGCTGGAGCTGCTGACGCTCCTCGCCGCCGGAGCGGCCGGCCCCGGCCTCCCCGCCCCGGACCGGTTAGGCCGGTCCGCGGCGGACCGGGCGCCGGACGGACCGCGCCGATCCGACCTGCGGGAGCGGCTCACGGACGGGGTGGTGGAGTTGCGCAAGCGCGGGGAGATCACCACCCGCCGGGCCGCCGCGCAGGATGCACGCGCCGTGCCGGGCGCACCTGCCGCGCCGGACTCCCCGGGTACACCGGACCCCTCGGGCGCATCGGGCGCATCGGCGGCGTCGGGCTCATCGGGCTCATCGGCTGCGGAGCACTACCTGGAGGCCATGGCCCGGCGGGCCGCGGACCGGGCCGGCCGCCGCCCGGGCGGCTGACCCCTCCGCCGCAGCGCCCCCTCCGGGGTCACACTGGAATCCAGGCTGACCGGCGGCCCCAGCGACGGGCGGTGATCCCGAGATGACCCGCACGAAGGGGACCCCGGGGCGGCTGCGGCCGTACGTGCTCGGCGCCGTCAGCGGACTGGTCGCCGCCTTCGCCGGGCTGGCGCTGGCGGAGCTGGTCGCGGTGGCCGTGCGGCCTGAGGCCTCCCCCGTCACCGCCGTCGGCGGGGCCGTGGTGGACCGCACCCCGGCTGCCCTCAAGGAGTGGGCGATCCGCCAGTTCGCGACGGCCGACAAGCTGGTCCTGACCCTCGGGATCGTCATCCTCCTGGCCGCCGTCGCGATGGCGGCCGGGGTGCTCGCCGTACGGCACCGGTCGGCGGGAATCGCCCTCGCGGCGGCCTTCGGGGTGGCCGGGGCGGCGGCCGCGGTCAGCCGGCCGGAGGCCACCTGGAAGGACGCACTGCCCTCGCTCGCGGGCGGCCTGGCGGCCGCCGTGGTCCTGTACCTGCTGGTCACGGCATTGCCCCGGCCCGGCCCGGTGGCCGGAGCCGAGGGCATGGACCGGCGCCGCTTCGGGCGCCTCGCCCTCGCCGCCGTGGCCCTGTCGGCCGGGGCCGGGTACGCCGGCCGCCGGCTCGGGGCCTTCGGGTCGGCGGGCGCCACCGCCTCCCGGGCGGGCCTCGTCCTGCCCGCGCCCGCCGCGCCCGCGCCGCCGGTGCCGGCCGGCGCGGACCTGCGGATTCCCGGGCTCTCCCCCTTCGTCACCCCGAACGGGGACTTCTACCGCGTGGACACCGCCCTGGTCGTCCCGCGCGTGGACGCGGACTCCTGGCGGCTGCTCATCCACGGGGACGGAGTGGACGCGCCCCTGACCCTTGGCCTGCGGGAGCTGCTCGCCCGCCCGCTGGTCGAGCACGACATCACCCTCACCTGCGTGTCCAACGAGGTCGGCGGCCCGTACGCGGGCAACGCCCGCTGGCTCGGCGTCCGCCTCGCCGATCTGCTGCGCGAGGCGGGGGTCCGCCCCCCGTCACAGGGCGGTCCGGCCGACCAGCTGGTGGCGCGTTCGGTGGACGGGATGACCCTCGGCACCCCCGTCGAGACGGTGCTGGACGGCCGGGAGGCGCTGCTGGCCGTCGGGATGAACGGCGGCCCGCTCCCCTTCGAGCACGGCTTCCCCGTACGGATGGTCGTCCCGGGACTGTACGGATACGTCTCCGCGTGCAAGTGGCTGCGCGAGCTGCGGCTCACCACCTTCGACGCGTACGACGCGTACTGGGTGCGACGGTCGTGGGCCCCGCGGGCGCCGGTCAAGACCCAGTCGCGCATCGACACCCCGCGCTCCGGCGCCGAGCTCACGGCCGGCCGGGTGGCGGTCGCCGGGGTGGCCTGGGCGCAGCACCGGGGCATCTCCCGGGTCGAGGTCCGGGTGGACGCGGGCCGGTGGCGGGAGGCCCGGCTCGCGGAGGCCGACGGGAACGACACCTGGCGCCAGTGGGTGTGGCAGTGGGAGGCGGCTCCCGGGCGTCACGTCCTGGAGGTCCGCGCCACGGACGGCACGGGCGCCGTGCAGACGGGGGAACGGGCGGCGACCCTCCCCGACGGGGCGACCGGCTGGCACGCGGTGTCCGTGTCGGTCTCGGGGCGATAGCGCGGAACCGGGCGCCCGGACGGGCCGGTCCGCGTCAGGCGGCCGGGACCTCGGCGGGACAGACCATGGCGGCCGGGCCGGCCAGGGCGCGGGCCCGGTGGAGGAGGGCGGGCGGGGTGGCGGCGCTGAGGGTCCAGACGACGGCGCCGCCGGCGGGCGGTCGCGGGCCGTCCGCGAACCGGTCCGGCAGTTCGGCCTCGGCGGTCGCCTCGTACGGGAGGTGCAGGCTCTCGTAGCGCACCGGGGCGGTGTCCACGGGCCGGATCCCGATCCGGGCGCGCGCGCCGTCGGTGTCCTCGGGATCCGCGTCGACGGCGGCGTCCACGTCGATGAGGAGCTCGGTGAAGCCACGGCCGCCCGGCTCGCCGGGGCCCCGCGCGTGCGTGTTGCCCGGGTACACCGCGAAGGCGCCCGTGCCCGGGACCAGGCGGTGGTGGACGTGGCCGAGCGCCCAGTAGTCGTACCCGGCGCGCTCCAGCGTCCCGGGGGTGGTCGGCGCGCAGACCCGGCGGCTCCAGGCCCCGTGGAGGCTGGTGTGCAGGAGCCCTATGTTCACGGTTCCGGGGATCCGGCGCGGGTACCCGGCGGCGAGGTCGCGCCGCTCGTCGGGGTCCGCCACGGACCGGCCGTGCACGGTGATGCCGAGGCTCGGCCAGGACACCGACTCGGGGGCGTCGGCGCCGAACCAGCGCACGGACGGCGGGAGGTGCAGTTTGTGCGGGAGCGGGGTCTGCGCGTCGTGGTTGCCCGAGACCACCGCCGTGTACAGCCCGGCTTCGTGGAAGGCGCCGAGGGCGTCCTGGCAGGCGGCCAGCGCCCGGGCGTCGGCGTGGCGGCGGTCGAAGACGTCGCCGGCGACGAGCACCGCGCCGTAGCCGCCTTCGACGATGTGGCGCACGGCCGCGCGCAGGGCCTCGTACGGAGCCTCGCGCGGGTCTATGGCCGGTGCCCCGCGGTAGTCGGCCAGCCCGCCCAGTACGGACCCTATGTGCAGGTCGGCCAGGTGGGCCACCCGGACCGGACCGGTCTGCGGGGCGTCGGCCGGACCGGGTATCGGCCCCGTGGAGGGGACCTTCACCGGCCGAGGATGAGGTCGGTCTTGAAGGCGTCGCGCTCCAGCAGCCAGCCCTCGGCCCGCAGCTTGCCCATCAGGTCGGAACGCAGCTCGACGGCTCCCCGCAGGGTGCGCGCCTTGGCCGTGATCTCGGTGAACCAGGCCAGCTCGCCGGTCTTGGTGCGCAGCCGGCTGACTTGTGTCTCCATCGCGTGGTCGAGCATGCGGCCAGGATAGTTGGCCTGCCTCACGGGCCCGTGGAGACGGGACGAAGCGGTGACCGACTCCGCCCAACCGGCCGGTTTCGCACCCCACTTGGCCAGCTTTCCCGGGAGCCGGTCCAGGACGAGCGCGCGCGACACGTCGAGTCCGGGGAGCTCTCCTGGAGCCAGGCCCGGCACCGGCCGGCACTTCTTGTTGGTGAAGTCGAGGGTGGCGCGGGTGTGGCTGAGATTCACCTGAACGGTGTAGTTCGCGTCGCGGGCTCCGAAGTTGTGCAGGCGCGCCCGGTCCATGACCCGGCGCACGGCCGCCGGCTCCGCCCCGTCGCCCTCGATCTCGAAGCGGGCCTTGTAGGCGAGGCGGATCCGGTTCTCGTCGTCGTGACGCCGGATGCGGACGATCCAGCCCTGGCCGTTCAGGCTCTGTCCGGCGTCGTCCACGTACTGGGCGACCTCGACCCGGCCGGGTGCGCCGAGCGACAGTGCGGTGGCCGCCGCCTCCGTGGGCCGGCCCTCGGCGTCCAGCACGTGGTCCGGATCGAGCAGCAGCTTGACCTGGTAGACCGCACGCGCCGAGGCCACTGGCGCCACTCGCACCCGCACTCCGGAATGAATCCGGTGATTCGTCTTTTTCGGCGTATTCCGCATATCCCCGTCGATCATGCCGCATACGGCACCTGCGCGTACGAAATCCCAGGTGTCGTGCCGGTGAACAGGCGGTGAATCTACCCCAGGTCCGCCGTCCTGACCTGCAGAGCCGCTGGACCCGCGCGACGGGACCCCGTCGCACCTCCCCGACACGGCCGCGCCCCGCGCCCCTCCGGGACGGCGGGCGCCGTACATTTCATTGATTGTCCGTCATTTCCTGGACCGTCCGTCATCATGCGTCCGACGGTCCCGCAGGTCAGGAGCCGGCGCCGTGGAGCTGACCAGTACGTCGTTCCTCGCCACGCTGATCGTCGTCGCCGCGCTGGCCGTGCTCGGCGCGCTGCTCCTGTGGAACCGGGTCCCCGGTCCGGGCTGGGTGCGCTGGCCGGCCCGGCTGGCGATGATCGCCCTGTGCCAGCTCACCGCAATCTGCGCGGTGGCCACCTGGATCAACGGGAGCTACGGCCTGTACTCCTCCTGGGAGGATCTGCTGGGCACCGGCACCGGACAGAACGCCTCCGCCATGACCGGTCCGCCTCCCGGCCGGGCGACCTTCACCCTGGGCGGCGACGGGACCCGCAGCACGTACTTCCGCGGCTCCCGTTCGAAGCTCGCCGGCCAGGTGATCGTCTGGACTCCCCCGGAGTACGACGCCCCGGGCGCGGACAGGACCCGGTTCCCCGTACTGATGCTCCTGCACGGTTACCCCGGCTCGCCGCGCAGCTGGATCGACGTCGGCGGCATGCCGGGCGCGCTGGAGCAGCTCGTCCGGCTGGGCGCGGCCTCCCCGTTCATCCTGGTGATGCCCGAGCTGTACCCGGGCGGCGTGAACACGGACTGCACCGACACCCCGCGGCGCAAGC
The DNA here is from genome assembly GCF_040611715.1 of Streptomyces sp. NPDC006544. NCBI lineage: Bacteria > Bacillati > Actinomycetota > Actinomycetes > Kitasatosporales > Streptomycetaceae > Streptomyces > Streptomyces sp. NPDC006544. The sequence goes on from NZ_JBEXOV010000132.1 coordinate 7,284, forward strand.
TGGCCGACTGGCTCGCGCGGGACGTGCCGGAACTGGTCGCCAAGAAGTTCCGCACCCTGGCCGGGCCCGGCGGATGGGGCCTGATGGGCATCTCGACCGGGGCGTTCTGCGCGGCCAAGCTTCCGCTCCAGTACCCGCGGGTGTTCCGGGCGGGCGCCGCCCTGGACCCGGATCCGCTGACCGGGGATCCGGACGTGCTCACCGATCCGGTGCTGCGGGAGCGCAACAGCCCGATGTGGCTGGTCGCGCACACGAAGAAGGCGGACGTCGGGCTGTTCCTGGCCACCTCCGCGCAGGACAAGGACAGCCCGGTGAAGCAGCTGGCGGCCTTCGCCAAGGCGGCCGAGGGCTCCGGCGTCCGGGTGAAGACCCTGGTCCGCCCGGAGGGCGGCCACAACTTCCAGACCTGGACCGGGATGTACCCGGACGCCCTGGGATGGCTGAGCACGGAGATCTCCCCGCCGCGCGGCCCGTAGGCGAAGGCCGGCGGCGAAGCCCCGCCTATCGCCGCGCCAACCGGACCGGCAGCGACTCCACGCTGTTGCCGATGAAGCTGCGCTGGTGCGGGAGTCCGGGTTCGGGGACGGCCAGGTCGAGGTCCGGGAAACGGGTGAAGAGGGCCTCCAGGGCGGTCGTGGCCTCCAGGCGGGCGAGCGGGGCGCCCACGCAGTAGTGGGCGCCGTGGCCGAAGGAGAGGTTGCGGGCCGCGGTGGCACGGGTGATGTCGAAGCGGTCGGCGTCGGGTCCGTGGAAGGCCTCGTCACGGCCCGCCGCCGTGTAGCCGGCGAGGACCGGGGTGCCCTGCGGGATCACCGTCCCGCCCACGGCCAGGTCGCGGGTCGGGTAGCGGAAGGGAAACCAGCTCACCGGGGCGTCGTAGCGCAGGGTCTCGTCGACCACGTCCGACCAGGTGGCCTTCCCTTCCAGGACCAGCGCGAGCTGGTCGCGGTGGGTGCACAGGGCGCGCACCGCGTTGCTGATCAGGTTGAGGGTCGTCTCGTGGCCGGCGACCAGCATCAGCCGCATGGTGCCCGTGAGTTCGGCCTCGCTGAGCCGGTCCCCCTCTCCGTCGCGGGCTGCTATCAGGGCGCTCGTCAGGTCCTCGCCCGGGGCGGCCCGGCGGGCGGCGGCGATGGCCCCGATCAGCTCGACGAGCTCCCGCACGGCCGCCATGACCTCGCCCGGGGCGGCGTCGGTCGCGACGATGACCGTGTTCGAGAGCTCGTGCAGCCGCCCCCGGTGCTCCGGGTCCACGCCGAGCAGTTCACAGATCACGCTCATCGGGAGCGGGAGCGCGAAGTGCGTGCGCAGGTCCGCGACCCCGTCGGGGGCTTCGGCGGCCGCCCGGTCCAGGTCGTCCAGCAGCGCGGCCGTCAGCTCCTCGATCCGCGGGCGCAGCCGCTCCACCTGGCGGACGGTGAAGGCGTTGCCCACCAGCGAGCGCAGCCGGCGGTGGTCGGCTTCGTCCGCGGTGTGCATGCCCTGCGCGTCGGCGAAGACCCGCAGCGGCCAGTCCGGTGCGATGGTGCCGTCGTGCAGGGCCGGGAAGTGCCGGGCGTCCTTGGCCACGTCGGGGTGGGCGAGGAACTCCTTCAACGCCTCGTGCCCGAGGACGACGGCGCCGGGTACACCGCCGGGCAGGACCACCTCGGCTACGGGTCCCTGGGCCCGCAGCCGGGCGTTGAGGGCGTGCGGGCAGCCGCCGGCGGGGTCGATGACGTGCGCGCTTGCGTGATCGGAGGACAAGCCGGATCTCCTGACGACATGGACGGACCTCGGCCAACAGTGCGGCCTGGAGGCCGGGTTGTTCAAGCCCTGTCCCGGCACGTCCCGGAAGCGGACATCCGGACGCCCGCCGTCCTACCGCGCCGCGCCGTACCGCCTCGGCCGCACGCGGGCGCCGTAGGGTCGCCGTCATGACGGACAGCGAGGGGCAGCGGACACTCGAAGGCAAGGTCGCGCTGGTGGCCGGGGGGACCCGGGGCGCGGGACGGGGCATCGCGGTCGCACTGGGCGCGTGCGGCGCGACCGTGTACGTGAGCGGGCGCAGCACCCGCGGCCGGCGCTCCGAGTACGACCGTCCGGAGACGGTCGAGGAGACGGCCGAGCTGGTATCGGCTGCGGGCGGGCAGGGCATCGCGGTGGTCGCCGACCATCTGGCGCCCGCCGAGGTCGAGGCGCTGGTCGGCCGGATCGACGCCGAGCAGGGCCGCCTCGACGTGCTGGTGAACGACATCTGGGGCGGCGAGCGGCTCTTCGAGTGGGAGAGCACGGTCTGGGAGCACGACCTGGACAACGGGCTGCGCCTGCTGCGCCTCGCCGTGGAGACCCACGCCGTCACCAGCCATTTCGCACTGCCCCTGCTGCTGCGCGAGCCGGGGGGCCTGGTCGTGGAGATGACGGACGGCACGGCGGAGTACAACGCGAGCCGCTACCGGGTCTCGTTCTTCTACGACATCGCCAAGTCGGCGGTGCTGCGCATGGCGTTCGCGCTCGGGCACGAGGTGGGACCGCGCGGGGCGACGGCGGTGGCGCTGACTCCGGGCTGGCTGCGCTCGGAGATGATGCTCGACCACTTCGGTGTCTCCGAGGCGAACTGGCGGGACGCCTTGGAGAAGGTCCCGCACTTCGGCATCTCGGAGACCCCGTTCTACGTCGGCCGCGCCGTCGCGGCGCTGGCGACCGACCCGGAAGTGGCCCGCTGGAACGGTCAGTCGCTCTCCAGCGGGCAGCTCGCCGGGGTCTACGGCTTCACCGACGTCGACGGAAGCCGCCCGGACGCCTGGCGTTACATGGTCGAGGTCCAGGACCCGGGCCGGCCGGCGGACACCACCGGCTACCGCTGACCACGCCGGGGGCGCGGCGGGGGCGGCCGTGCGGAGCTCGGGCGGCCGTGCTCGGGGCGCTCGCGCGCCCGCTCAGACCAGCGGGGCGAAGAAGCGGGCCACGTCCTCCCCGGTGACCTCGCCGAGCGTGGCCGGGGACCAGCGCGGGCTGCGGTCCTTGTCGATGACCTGGGCGCGGATGCCCTCCACCAGGTCGGGCGAGCCGAGCGCGTGGCAGGAGACCCGGAACTCCTGGTCGAGCACCGCCTCCAGATCCCCGAGGGCGCCGGCCCTGCGCACCGCCTCCAGGGTCACCTTGAGCGCGGTCGGGGACTTGGCGAGGATCGTCTCGGCGGCCTCCTTGGCCGCCGGGTCGCCCTGCCCGAGCAGCCGCTCGACGATCTCCTCGACGGTGGCCGCCGCGTAGCAGTGGTCGATCCAGCCCCGCCACTCGGCGAGCCGGCCGGGCTCGGGGGTGGCGGCGTGGCGTGCCAGCACCTCGTGGGCGGGGGCGAGAGCCAGGTCGGCGGCCAGCGCGGACAGCCGGCCGGCGGGTACGAAGTGGTCCGCGAGCCCGCACAGCAGCGCGTCCGCGGCCGGCACCGCCGACCCGGTGAGGGCGAGGTGGGTGCCGAGCAGGCCCGGGGCCCGGGCGAGGAGATGGGTGCCGCCCACGTCCGGGACGAAGCCGATGCCGGTTTCGGGCATGGCGATCCGCGAGCGTTCGGTGACGACGCGGACGCTGCCGTGGGCGGAGACGCCGACCCCGCCGCCCATCACGATGCCGTCCATGAGGGCGACGTACGGCTTGGGGTAGCGGGCGATGTACGCGTTGAGGCGGTACTCGTCGCGCCAGAAGCCGGCCGAGGCCCTGGTCCCGGCCTTGGCGTCGTCGTGGATCGCCCGGATGTCGCCGCCGGCGCACAGCCCGCGCTCGCCCGCGCCGCGCAGCAGCACCTGGTCGACGTCCGGATCCCGCTCCCAGCCGGTCAGGGCCTCGGCGATGTCCAGCACCATGGGGTGGGTGAGGGCGTTGAGGGCCTTGGGGCGGTTGAGGGTGATCATCCCGGTCCGGCCCTCGACCGAGCACAGCACGGCGTCCCCGGAAGCGTCGGCCCGGTGGGCGGCGTGGGTGGCGGCGCGGGTGTCAGCGCGGGCGGCGTCGCGCGCGGCGTCTTCGGTGTTCACACCGGCCAGTATGAAGGGCGCGCCGCGTCGACGGCCGGGTGGGAGACCCGCCCCCGCGTACCCGGCAACGGACCGTCCGGGAAGCACCGGGGCCGAGCGACTGACAAGCGACGGCGCGGGGTGCACAATCGAGCGAGCTGACGTCGGGGGGCGCTGATGGGCCGCACACTGCGGGTGGGGTTACCGGTACTTCTGGCCGCTCTGGCCCTCTGGTACGGCTCGTACTACACCACCATCCTGGTGTGGGAGCTGCGCAAGCTCCTTTCCTGGCTGGCCGTGCCCCTGCTGGCCGCCGCCCTCGTCGGGCTGCCCTGGCTGCTGGTCCGGGCCGTTCGGCGTCGCCGGAGCACCGCGGACGCGGCGGCGGGCGGAGGCGGCGCGGCGGCGGCCGTCGGATGTCTGGCCGGCGTGCTCGGCCTCGGCCTCGCGGTGTGGTGGCTGGTGTACGGCGCCTACCTCCAGGACCGCGCGTACATGCACGACGTACGGGTCGTGACGGAGGCGGTGCCCGAACTGTCCGCCCGGGCGCCCTACGTGGTCGGGAAGGCGCAGGCCGCACCCCATCTCGGCGACGTCACCGGCGAGATCTCCGACATCACCTACCTCCCCGACTCGGACCGGTTCGCGACGCTGGTCGAACGGCGCGGATGGCTGTCCGGGTACGAGGTCGGGCTGGTCCAGGACGTCCCGCTCGGCGGCAACAGCCGTACGCAGGAGCGCTGTTCGTTCGACGTGGAGAAGGCGGACGCCCGGATCGGCGGGTGGTTCGGCCACAACCTGGGCCGGAAGATCTCGGCCGCGAGGCGCTGGGTCCGCTTCGACGCGGGCGACGCGTACGTGACCTGCTCGGACGGTGTCCCGGTCGTGGCCGTGCCGCTCAAGCGGCAGACCGGGACCCTGGTGGTGACCGAACGGCCCGCCGGACTCGCGCTGTACGACGGGCGGACCGGCAGAATCACGATCACCGACGACACGACCTCCGTGCCCGGACCGTCCTATCCGCTGAGTCTCGCGGCCCGGCAGCGCGAGGGTACGGCCGCGGTCGGCAGTTTCGCCGACTGGTGGTACGAGCGCAGCGGTTGGGACGCCTCCGAGGACGGCGCCAACGAGGGCAACGAGTCGGAGTTCACGCTCCAGTACCGAGACAAGAGCGGTCGCAGCGCGTACGTCACCCCGCTGACCCCGCAGGGGGAGGCCAGCTCGGTCGTGGCCGTCTCGACCGTCCCGACCCGCCACCGGGGCGGCGGCCTGGCTCCGATGACCATCCACCGGCTCAGTCCGACGTGGTCCTCGCCGAAGGCGCTCGTCGCACTGATCAAGGCCGAGTACCGGGACGTCTGCTGCTACAACGACGACAGGGTGTTCGAGCTCGTGCCCACCGGCGGCAGCACGTGGACCGCCACCGTCGGCAGCGAGCAGAACATCCGGTACCGGGTGGAGGGCCGCGGGCAGGTTGACGGCCGGGAGGCGACCTGCCTGAAGGCCGCCGACGGTGGACTCATCAGGTGCGCGTACGCCGCGCCCGGCTCGCCGGAGGAGCAGGAGCTCCAGCGCAGGGAGCGCGAGAAACAGAAACCGAAGGAGGACGGGACCGCGGCGCCCGGGGCCGTGGGCGACCTCACCGGCTACACGCCCGAGCAGCTCGCCGAACTGCAAAGGCGCCTCTCCGAGGAGGTCGTCCGCCGGCTGAAGGAGAAGACCTAGCCCGGACCCGGCCCGGACCCGGCCCAGCACTAGGCCGAGAGGATCTCCAGGTATCCGGCGAGGGACGCCGCCGTGTCGGCGAGCGGGAAGCGGGCGGCGAGGTAGCCGTCCGGGCGTACGACGAAGCCCGTCGGGCCGTCGGGGCGGTAGAGCCGGGCGAACTCTCCGGCGGCGTCCCGGTACGCGGCGACGGTCAGGCCCTCGGACGCCGCGGGCGCGGCCTCGCGGGCGAGGACGGCCACGGTGTGCGGGCCGGTCCCGGGGAGCGGTCCTCCGGTGGCCCCCCTGGCGGAGGCGCCGAGGGGGAGGTCCGCCGGGGTGGCCGCGCCGCCGTCGGCCGGCGGCGCCGTACCCGCCGTCCGGATCCGCTCGGCGGCGCCGGCCGCCCGGGCCAGGACGTCGCCGTCGCCGTCCGCCGCGTACAGGAGCACCACGTGCCCCGTGCGGCCGCGCAGGACGTCGAACAGGCGCGAGGAGTAGGCGGCGATGGACTGGGTCAGCCCCGCGCAGTCCGGGGCCCGGTCGCCGGGCCGGGGCACGTCGGCCGGCCCGGCCGGCCCGGCGGAGGCCGAGGAGTTCGAGGAGCCGGCGGACGCCGGGGCGAGCGGTCCGCCCCGGTAGCCGACGAGCAGCTGGGCCTCACGGAGCATCAGGGTCCGCGGGTCCTCGGGGTCGCCTTCCATGCCGTTCCTGGCGTGCCGTACGGTCCGGCCGACGACCTCCTCGCCGACGGGGCGGCGCTCGGCGTCGTAGCCGGCGACCAGGGCGGGGCCCGCCGCCCCCCGCAGGACGAAGGCGAGCTTCCAGGCCAGATTGCAGGCGTCCTGGATACCGGTGTTCATGCCCTGGGCGCCGGTCGGCGGGTGGATGTGGGCGGCGTCGCCCGCGACGAAGACGCGTCCTTCGCCGTAGCGGTCGACGATGCGGTGGCTGATGCGGAAGACGGACGACCAGCGCAGTCCGGAGAGGGCGGCCGGGTGCGGGGCGAGGCGGTCGACGACGGCCTGGATGTGGGACAGCTCGGGGACGCGGGCTCCCTGCGCCCCGCCCGCCAGGCCGTGCACCACGCCGTCGCCGTCGGCCGGCGCGGCGGCCCCCGGATTCCCCGCGGACGCCCGGCCGGACTCCGGCCCGGCCTCGCGGGCGGCGAGTTCGGGCGGGACCAGCATCGACATGCGGTAGCGGCCCTTGCCGGGCAGCGGGATGCAGACGAGCACGTCGTCGGTGGAACCGTCGTCGGCGCGGTGCGTGGACCGCAGGCCGTAGCCGTACGGCAGGTCCCAGTCGGCCACCACGTCGGCCAGCATGTACCCCTCGGCGAACGCATCGCCCTCGAAGCGCAGGCCCAGCCCCTTGCGCACGGTGCTGTGCGCCCCGTCGCAGCCGATCAGGTAGCGGGCGCGCAGCTCCTCCTCGGCGCCGGAGGCGGTGCGCAGCCGGGCGGTGACCCCGTCCTCGTCCTGGGTGAAGGACAGCAGTTCGGTGCCGCGTTCGATGACCGTGCCCAGGCCGGCGACGTACTCCTCGATGAGGCGCTCCGTCTCGTACTGAGGCAGCGCGGCGAATCCGTACGGCACCTCGGGAGGCAGCACGAGGTCCACCCGCGCCTGCCGGCGGCCGTTGACGTAGAGCAGCTGTCCCCGCATCGGGAGCGCGGCCTCCAGGACGGTGCGGGCCAGTCCCATCCGGTCCCACACCTCCAGCGTGCGCGGCTGGATGCCGACCGCCTTCGCGTACGGCAGGCGGGCCGGCAGCCGGTCGACGAGACGGCAGCTCACGCCGTGCCGGCGCAGTTCGGCGGCCGCGCTCAGTCCGACCGGACCGGCGCCCGCGATCAGTACCTCGGTCGTGCCCGTGGCGTCGGTCGTGGCGGTCGTTCGCGCGTGCACCACGGAAGCCTCCCAGCTCCGGGCCGGCCCGGTCGGGTACGGGGCCTCGGGCGGACCCTTCACTCCATGGTCGTCCGGGGGCGCGCGGGAGGCGAGCCGGGCGGGACCTCCCCCGTCGGATCCCGGCGCGCGGCGGGATCCGGAAGGGACGCCCGGGCGTGTGTCCCCGGGGTGTGCCCGAAGGCCCGGCGGAAGACGTCGATGAACGCGCTGGCCGAGGACCATCCGCAGCGGTGCGCGACCGCCGTCACGGGGGTGTCGACGGCCAGCAGCCGCAGCGCCTGGTGCAGGCGCAGCTGCGTCCGCCACTGGGGGAACGTCATGCCGAGCTCGGCGCGGAACAGCCGGCTCAGCGTCCGCTCCCCCGCTCCCGCTGCCGCCGCTGCCGCGAGCTCCGCCAGCCCGCGGGGGTCCGCCGGGTCGGCGTGGAGCAGGGCGCACACGGCGGCCAGCCGGGGATCGGCGGGGGCGGGCAGGTGCAGGGGCTGCAGGGGCGAGGCCCGCACCTGGTCCAGCAGCACGCCGAGCATCCGGCGCCGCTCCTCGCTGCCGTCCTCGGGGCCCCGGGTGTAGGCGAGGATCAGCTCGCGCAGCAGCGGACCGACGGCCAGCACGGCGGGGGCGAACAGGGAGAGCGGGTTCTGGTGGGTCGGCAGGCCCACGCAGTGCAGGTCGACGCGGCCGAACGCACGGTGCTCGTGCACCGTGCCGGCCGGGATCCACAGGGCGCGGGTGGTCGGGGCGACCCAGGTGCCGGCGTCGGTCGTCACGGACAGCACCCCGGAACCGGCGTAGCAGATCTGGTGGTCGTCGTGGTGGTGCGGATCGATGCCGTGGTGGGTGTCGAGCTCGCGGACGCTCGTCGCCGCGCGGGGGGTGTGGCGGATTTTCTGCATCACCCGGCAATTTATCGGAAGCGGGCCGCCCCGGGCGACGGCGATTCTCGTTCGGTGACCTCCACGACACCGGCACCGACACCCCGCGCCGAGCCCTCGGCCCCGTCCACCCCTTCGCCCCGATCGCCCGCACGGCTCCGCACGGCCGCCTTCTCGGCGGGCCACTCGTGCGTGGACGTCTACCAGGGCGCCGTCGCCGCGCTCGTCCCCTTCCTCGTCTCCGAGCGCGCGTACGGCTACGCGGCCGCCTCGGGCATCGTGCTGGCCGCCTCCCTGCTCTCCTCCGTGGTCCAGCCACTGTTCGGAGCGCTGACCGACCGCCGGCCGACGCCCTGGCTGATCCCGCTGGCCACGGCCGCCGCGGGGCTGGGCGTGGCCCTGGTCGGGCTCGACGCCGGGTACGCGGCCACGCTGGCCGCCGTCGCCCTGTCGGGGCTGGGCGTCGCCGCCTACCATCCGGCGGCCGCCCGGCTCGTGCGCGTGATGGGCGGCTCCGGGCACGGCGCGATGAGCTGGTTCGCGCTCGGCGGCAACATCGGCTTCGCCTGCGCTCCCCTGCTGGTCGTCGCCGCGCTGGCGCTCCCGGGCTCCGCGGGATGGTGGCTGCTGGCCGTCCCGGCCGCGCTGGGGGTGTTCCTCAACTGGCCACCGGCCGCCGCGCGTTCCCAGGCCCGGGCCGAGACCGGACCGACCGCGCAAGCGGGCCCTGAGGACGACTGGCGGGCCTTCCTCCGGCTTTCCCTGGTCGTCGTGGTCCGCTCGGTGGTCTTCATGGGGCTGAGCACGTTCATCGCCCTGTACGTCCGCGAGCGCGGCGGCAGTGCAACGGCCGGCGCGGTGGCCCTGTTCGCGCTCTTCGCCGGCAGCGCCGGCGGCACCCTCCTCGGCGGCCGGCTGGCCACGCGCTGGGGCCGGGTCACCACCGTCCACCGCGCCTACGCGGCGGCGGTACCCGCCGTCGCGGGCATCCTCTTCCTCCCGCTGCCGCTCGTGTACGGGTGCGCGGCGCTGGCCGCCGCCGCGCTGTACGTGCCGTTCTCCCTCCAGGTCACCCTGGGCCAGGACTACCTCCCGACGCGCATGGGCACGGCGAGCGGGGTCACCCTGGGACTGACCGTCAGCATCGGCGGCCTCGCGAGCCCCGTCATCGGGGCCGCGGCCGACGCCACGTCCGTGGGCACGGCCCTGCTCCCCCTGGCCGCCCTCCCCCTGCTGGCCTGGGCCCTGGCCCGCCGCCTTCCGGAGCCCGCCTAGGGCCTGTGTGATGTCGTGATCAGCTTCTAAGTTCTTCCCCCTGCGCGGGGTGGAATCCGGTAGGACTGTGGTCGTGACGCGTAGGCAACT
>NZ_JBEXOV010000133.1:0-16611 GCF_040611715.1 Streptomyces sp. NPDC006544
TCGACGACGTCCGCGGCACGGCGAAGTACCGCCGCCACGCGGTCGGCATCATGGCTCGCCGCCAGCTCGTCTGGACGTGGGAGCAGTACCGCGGTCCGGCCAACGGCCGCTCGCTCGAAGGGGCTGCGTGATCATGCGCGTCAATTTCACCGTCAACGGCCGTCAGCAGGAAGCCGACGACGTCTGGGAGGGCGAGTCCCTCCTGTACGTCCTGCGCGAGCGCCTCGGCCTGCCCGGCTCCAAGAACGCGTGCGAGCAGGGTGAGTGCGGTTCCTGCACCGTCCGCCTCGACGGCGTCACGGTCTGCGCCTGTCTGGTCGCGGCCGGACAGGTCGAGGGCCGCGAGGTGCTCACCGTGGAGGGGCTGGCCGGCGAGGACTCCGCACTCTCGTGCGTCCAGCAGGCGTTCGTCGACGCCGGCGCCGTCCAGTGCGGTTTCTGCACCCCCGGCCTGCTCGTCCAGACCGACGCCCTGCTGGAGCAGAACCCGTCCCCGTCCGACCAGGACATCCGCGAGGCCCTGTCCGGCAACCTCTGCCGCTGCACGGGCTACGAGAAGATCCTCGACGCGGTCCGCCTCGCGGCCGCCCGCCAGGACCACGAAGGGACCCCGTAGCCATGCCCGGCGCATCCCGCATCCCCACCGACATCGTCCAGCGGTCGCAGACGAACGGCGGCATCGGCGAGTCCACGCTCCGCCCCGACGGCACCCTCAAGGTCACCGGCGAGTTCGCCTACGCCTCCGACCTCTGGCACGAGGACATGCTCTGGGGCCAGACGCTGCGCGCCCCGCACGCCCACGCGCTCATCACCCGCCTCGACGTCTCCGCCGCGCTGAAGCTCCCCGGCGTGTACGCGGTCATGACCTACGACGACCTCCCGGCGGCCAGGAGGTTCGGCCTGGAGTTCGTCGACCAGCCCGTCCTGTGCGACGGCCGGGTCCGCTTCCACGGCGAGCCGGTCGCCCTCGTCGCCGCCGACCACCCGGAGACCGCCCGCCGCGCGGCCGCCGCGATCCTCGTCGAGTACGAGGCCCTCGCGCCGGTCACCGACGAGGCGAGCGCCACCGCCCCCGGCGCCCCGGTCCTGCACCCGGACCGTGACGACCACCGCGCGCACCGCACCCCGCACCCCAACATCGTCCACCGCCAGCCGGTCATCCGCGGCGACGTGGCGCGGGCCCGCGAGCGCGCCGACGTCATCGTGCGGGGGGAGTACGAGGTCGGCATGCAGGACCAGGCCTTCCTCGGCCCCGAGTCCGGTCTCGCCGTGCCCGCCGAGGACGGTGGCATGGACCTCTACGTCTCCACCCAGTGGCTGCACGTGGACCGCAGGCAAGTGGCCCCGGTCCTCGGCCTGCCCGAAGAGAAGCTGCGCCTCACCCTCTCCGGCGTGGGCGGCGCCTTCGGCGGCCGCGAGGACCTGTCGATGCAGGCCCACGCGTGCCTGCTCGCGCAGCGCACCGGCAAGCCCGTGAAGATCGTCTACAACCGGTACGAGTCCTTCTTCGGGCACGTCCACCGCCACCCCGCCAAGCTGGCCTACGAGCACGGGGCCACCTTCGACGGCAAGCTCACCCACGTCACGGCCCGGATCGTGCTGGACGGCGGCGCGTACGCCTCCTCCACGCCCGCCGTCGTCGGCAACGCGGCCTCCCTCGGCCTCGGCCCGTACGACGTGCGGCACGTCCACATCGAAGCCGTCGGCCTCTACACGAACAACCCGCCCTGCGGCGCCATGCGCGGCTTCGGCGCCGTCCAGGCCTGCTTCGCCTACGAGTCCCAGATGGACCGGGTCGCCGCCGAACTCGGCATGGACCCGGTCGAGTTCCGCCGGCTCAACGCCATGGAGCAGGGCACCCGCATGCCCACCGGCCAGCTCGTCGACTCACCCGCCCCGGTGGCCGAGCTGCTGCGCCGGGTCAAGGCCGTGCCCCTGCCGCCCGAGCTCCAGTGGGAGACCGCGGGCGAGGACGCGGACGTCCGCCACCTGCCGGGCGGCCTGTCCAACACCACCCACGGGGAGGGAGTGGTCCGGGGCGTCGGCTACGCGGTCGGCATCAAGAACGTCGGCTTCTCCGAGGGGTACGACGACTACTCCACCGCCCGGATCCGCCTCGAAGCCGTGGGCGGCGAGGCCGTGGCCACCGTCCACACGGCCATGGCCGAAGTCGGCCAGGGCGGTGTCACCGTGCACGCGCAGATCGCCCGTACCGAGCTGGGCGTCACGCAGGTCACCATCCAGCCGGCCGACACCGCGGTCGGCGACGCCGGTTCCACGTCCGCGTCCCGCCAGACGTACGTGACCGGCGGCGCGGTGAAGAACGCCTGCGAGGCCGTCCGGGCCGCCGTCCTGGAGATCGGCCGCCGCAAGTTCGGCTCGTACCACCCGGCCTGGGCCACCGCCGAACTGCTCCTGGAGGACGGCAAGGTGGTCACCGACGGGGGCGAGGTCCTCGCGGACCTCGCCGAGCTGCTGGACGGCGAAGAGCCCATCGACCTCGAACGCGCATGGCGGCACCGACCGACCTACGCCCTCGACCCGGACACCGGCCAGGGCGACGGGCACGTCCAGTACTCCTTCGCCGCGCACCGCGCGGTCGTCGAGGTCGACACCGAACTCGGCCTGGTCAAGCTGATCGAGCTGGCGGTGGCCCAGGACGTGGGCAAGGCGCTGAACCCGCTCTCCGTCATCGGCCAGATCCAGGGCGGCACCACCCAGGGCCTCGGGCTCGCGGTGATGGAGGAGATCCTCGTCGACCCGGTCACGGCGAAGGTGCGCAACCCCTCCTTCACGGACTACCTGATCCCCACCATCCTCGACACCCCGAGCATTCCCGTCGACGTCCTCGAACTCGCCGACACGCACGCCCCGTACGGGCTGCGCGGCATCGGCGAGGCGCCGACGCTGTCCTCGACCCCGGCGATCGTCGCCGCGATCCGCGCCGCCACCGGCCTGGCCCTGACCCGGGTCCCGGTCCGGCCCGAGCACATCACCGGGACCTGACGCGCCGGCCGCCGGATCCGTATATGCAAGGGGGCGCTCCGGACCCACGCGCGCCCCTCCGGCCCGGCCGGCCCCGGTCGAACGCCGCCGTACGGGTCACGGCCGGCTGATCCGCACCTGGTAGCTGCCGTTGCGCAGCTCCCCGACGACCGAGACGCTGATGCCCGCCTTCTCGTCGGTGAAGGTCTCGCCCGGTGTGAAGGGCGCGTCCGAGAGCTCCGCGTGGACATTGGGCCGCCGGGTGCAGCCGCCGCTCCCGTTCGAGCTGTCGGAGACCGTGACGGGTCCGCGGCCGGTGTCCACGTCCGAGTCCACCTTGTATATGAGGACCCCGGGCTTGCAGACGGCCTCGTCGTTCCCGGCCGGGGTGCGCACCTCGAGCGCGTAGCCGGTGCTCTCGGACACGGGGACGAAGGCCAGCTTGGTGCCGCCCGCGACGGCGAGCGGGGACAGGACGTGGTCGCTGGTCCCGGATTTCGTGGCGCAGCTGATCTGGGAGCTGTCGAGCCAGCCCAGTTTCCACTTGTGCCAGCCGAGCATGTCGTTGTTGGCGCCCCAGTCCTCGCTCATGACGTCCCAGTGCCCGACCGTGCCGCCGCCGTCGGCGGTGTAGAGGTCGGGCAGGCCGAAGACGTGCCCGTTCTCGTGGGGGAGGACGCGGTAGCCGGTCTCCCGGTAGGAGCCGGAGCCGTCGTCCTGGCGGCTGAAGACGAAGGAGGTGTTGGCGAGCGGTACGCCGTCGGCCATCGGTGCCTCGCGGTTGCCCGAGAAGGTGACGGACAGGACCGTGTCGAGGGCGGAGGGGCCGGCGTTCGGCGTGACCAGGATGTTGATCAGGTCGTACCGGGAGAAGTCGATCTCGGAGTCGGCGGTCTTCACGATGTGCTCGGCGAGTTGCCGGTAGCCGGGATCGTAGGAGGACCCGCGCTCGATCCCGTACGCCGCGAACGGCATGGGCATCCGCAGCCAGTTCCGTATGGGCGCCTCGGCCCGGTAGGTCAGCCGCCCGTAGGAGCTGGTGCGGAACCAGTCCGAGGTCTGCGGGAAGAACTCCGCCAGCCGGTCGGCCGCCGTGCCCTCGCCCTTGGCGTCGGGGAAGTCGATCATCAGGTTCAGCGCCCGGACCTCGCCGGTCGAGCGCGCGTACCCGGGCGCGGTCGGCAGCCCCTCGGACATCTGCACGCCCATCGCGCCCGCGATCCGGCAGGGCGCGAGCGCGGCCTCGGCGCTGGTCGCGGCCGCCGGCCCGGACGCCGAGTGGCTGCGGACGGATATGTCTGCGCCGGCGGTCGCGCTGACGCCGAGGGCCAGCGCGGTGATGCCGACGAAGGCGCTGGTGCGGCGTGGCTTGCGTATCCGGTGGCGCGTCTGCGGCATGGAGACCGGCCTTGGGTCCGCGGCAGCCGGCCGGGTCCGGTCTGCGCTCTGTCCGACCACCCTCCGCCGGGCGCGGCGCGCCCGCGCGCCGGGAGAGGCCAAACGGGATCGGGCACCCGAATCCGTGTGACCCAGGTCACACGGACGAGTGAAATAACCGGGGACTGCTTCCCCGTTTGTACTTGAGTCCCGCTCAAGCGGGGACCCGCTCCCCGTTTCGAGCGGCCGTACGCGTCACCGTGCCAGGGAGGCCCCGGGATGAAGAGCCCCACCCCCACCGCTCCGGCGGCCTCGACCGGACCGTCCGGCGCGCCGTCCTGCGGCTCCACCACGGCGGGCGCCCCCGGCGCCGGCGCGGCGCTGCGGCCGCGCGCCGACGCCGTCCGCAACCGGGAGCGCATCCTGACCGCCGCGCGCGAGGTGCTCGTGGAGTTCGGCTCCACGGCCCCCCTCGACGAGATCGCCCGCCGGGCCGGCGTCGGCAACGCCACGCTCTACCGGCACTTCCCCGACCGGCCCACGCTCGTCCACCACGTCGTGCTGTTCGTGATGGACCGGGTCACACGGCTGGCCGAGGTCGTGCTCGCCGAGACGGTGACCGCCGGAGGCCCGGACGCCTTCGACGCGCTCTGCCGCTTCACGCACGGAGCGGCGGACGAGCGGATCGGCGCCCTGTGCCCCATGCTCTCCGGGGACTTCGACCGGGACCACCCCGAACTGCTCGCCTCCCGCAGCGCGTTGGAGGAGGCCGTCGAATCCCTGGTGGCCGCCGGCCAGTCCGCCGGACTGCTGCGCACCGACATCGGCGTCGGTGATCTGCTGATCGCCCTGTCCCAGCTCAGCCGCCCCCTGCCCGGCACCGCCTGCTTCGACGTGGGCCTCTTCGCCCACCGTCATCTCCAGTTGTTCCTCGACGGGTTGAGGGCCCCGGCCCGCTCCGCACTGCCGGGCACGCCGACGACGCTGGCGGATCTGAGGGCGAAAACCATGTGACGCCCCGGAGCGCTCCCGCTAGCGTCGGCAGCCCGTCTCAAATCTGTCCTCACCTCCCTTTTCAGTCATCTCGCACCACGAAGTGGGTACCCCCATGTCAAAAACAGCCGCGCATCCGCCGCTGTCCGTCGCCGACCCCAGTCGCTGGAAGGCCCTCGTCTTCATAGCCCTGGCGCAGCTGATGGTCGTCCTCGACGCCACCATCGTGAACATCGCCCTGCCGTCCGCCCAGACCGACCTCGGCATCTCGGACGGCAACCGTCAGTGGGTCATCACCGCGTACGCGCTGGCCTTCGGCGGGCTGCTCCTCTTCGGCGGCCGCATCGCCGACAAGTGGGGCCGCAAGAACACCTTCATCGTCGGTCTGATCGGCTTCGCCCTGGCCTCCGCACTCGGCGGCGCCGCCCAGGGCGAGGCCATGATGCTGGGCGCACGCGCCCTGCAGGGCGCCTTCGGCGCACTCCTCGCGCCCGCCGCGCTCTCGCTCCTGGCCGTCACGTTCACCGACGCCAAGGAGCGCGCCAAGGCCTTCGGCATCTACGGTGCGATCGCCGGTGGCGGTGGCGCCGTGGGCCTGATCCTCGGCGGCTTCCTCACCGAGTACCTCAACTGGCGCTGGACGTTCTTCGTCAACATCCCGTTCGCGGTCATCGCCGCTGTCGGCGCCTGGATGATCATTCGCGAGCCGGCCGGCGGCCGTAACCGCGCGCCGCTCGACATCCCCGGAGTGGTCCTGTCCACGACCGGTCTGGTCGCCCTCGTCTACGGGTTCACCCGCGCCGAGTCGGCGGGCTGGTCGGACACCCTCACCGTCGGCATGTTCGTCGCCTCCGCGGTGCTGCTCGCCGCGTTCGTGTTCGTCGAGTCCCGCGTGAAGTCCCCGCTGCTGCCGCTGCGCGTCCTGCTGGAGCGCAACCGCGGCGGTGTCTACCTCTCGCTGGGCCTCGCCGTCATTGCGATGTTCGGCCTGTTCCTCTTCCTCACGTTCTACCTGCAGGTCGTGAAGGGCTTCTCGCCCGTCAAGACCGGCTTCGCCTTCCTCCCGATGATCGCGGGCATGATCCTCGGCTCCACGCAGATCGGCGCCCGCCTGATGACGCGGGTCCCGCCGCGCCTGCTCATGGGCCCGGGCTTCATGGTCGCCGCCAGCGGCATGCTGCTGCTGACGCAGCTCGAGGTCGGCTCCTCCTACCCGGCGCTGATCCTGCCGGCGCAGCTGCTGCTGGGCCTCGGCATGGGCACGGCGTTCATGCCCGCCATGTCCCTGGCCACG
The DNA here is from genome assembly GCF_040611715.1 of Streptomyces sp. NPDC006544. Classification (NCBI taxonomy): domain Bacteria; kingdom Bacillati; phylum Actinomycetota; class Actinomycetes; order Kitasatosporales; family Streptomycetaceae; genus Streptomyces; species Streptomyces sp. NPDC006544. The sequence goes on from NZ_JBEXOV010000133.1 coordinate 6,650, forward strand.
TACGGGGTGAACCCGGCGGACGCCGGCGTCGCCTCGGCGATGGTCAACACCTCGCAGCAGGTCGGCGGCGCGATCGGCACCGCCCTGCTGAACACGATCGCCGCCTCGGCGACGACCGCGTACCTGGCCGACCACGCGGCCGAGGCCGCGGCGGGCGGCCCGGCGGCGAAGCTGATCCAGGCCCAGGCCATGGTGGAGGGCTACGCCTCCGCGATCTGGTGGGCGGTCGGGATCCTGGTCGCCAGCTCGCTCATCGCCCTGACCCTGATCAACACGGGCCGTCCGGGCGCGGGCGGCCCGGTCGCCGGCTCCGCCGAGGGCGCGGACGCCGAGCTGAAGGTCCCGGTGATCGCCCACTGACGGGCTCGGCCCCGGTTTCCGGGGTGCGGGAATGACTGATGACCCCGCGTCGTTCAAATTTGAACGACGCGGGGTTAGTCTTGTCCACGGCGGCCCGCCCGAACCCTCCTGGAGCCCTGATGACCCCCTCCGCCCGGATGCCCGCGCTGTACCTGAGTCACGGCGCCCCGCCCCTGGCCGACGACCCGCTCTGGCCCGGCCAGCTGGCCGCCTGGGCCGCGGACCTGCCCCGGCCGCAGGCGATCCTGATGGTCTCCGCGCACTGGGAGGAGGCACCCCTCGCCCTCGGCGCCACGGAGCGGGTCCCCCTGGTCCACGACTTCTGGGGCTTCCCCGAGCACTACTACCGGGTCCGCTACGACGCCCCGGGCGCGCCCGGGCTGGCGGCCTCCGTACGGGGGCTCCTCAAGGCCCCCGGCACCCCCGTCCAGGACATCCCCGACCGGGGACTGGACCACGGCGCGTACGTCCCGCTCGTGGAGATGTTCCCGGCGGCCGACATCCCGGTCCTCCAGATATCCATGCCGACGCTGGACCCGCGCCGCCTGATGGAGGTGGGCCGCAAGCTCGCCCCGCTGCGCGACGAAGGCGTCCTCGTCGTGGGCAGCGGTTTCTTCACCCACAACCTCGCCGCCCTGCGCCACACCGGCCCCGGCGTCCCCGCCTGGTCGGCGGAGTTCGACGCGTGGGGCCACGAAGCCCTCGCGGCCGGCGACCTCGACTCCCTGCTGGACTTCGAGGCCAAGTCCCCGGCGGGCCGCCTGGCGCACCCGCGCACGGAGCACTTCGCCCCGCTGTTCGTCACCCTGGGCGCCGCCGAAGCCGAACTCGCCTCGGCCACCACCCCGGTCGCGGGCTTCTGGATGGGCCTCTCGAAGAGGTCCCTGCAGTTTGGCTAAGGGCTCTCCCGCAATCCCCGGTGGGTCGGCGCACGGCGTCAGATGCGGTGCATCGCACGGCGGAGGAGCGCCCCCATACTGGGCGTATTCGGGCGTTCCGACAACGCGGCGAGGTGCCGTAGCTGGCGTCGTGCGCCCGCCGGGGATTGCGGGACAGCCCTGAGGCCGGGCGAAGAGCCGTCGGAGCGCCCGCCCGGCCCGTCGTGGTGTCCCAGCGGCTCGGCGTACGCCCCGGAGTCGGTGGTCCTGGCGGTCCGCGCCGGCCCCGACGGGCCCCCGGTCTACCTCCCGGCCCCGCGCCCGGCCGCCGAGGCCCTGGCCGGCCTCCCGCCGGGCACCGAACCGCGCCGGCTGCTGCGCCTGGCCTCCCACTGCGTCCCGCACTGCCTGAACCGGGCGGGCGACGCCTGCACCCTGGCGCTCCGCCTGGCGGCGCTGCCGCAGCCCGCCGCTCCGCCCGCCCCCGCCCTCCCTGCGTGCCACCTCCGCCCGGCCTGCAAGTGGTGGGCCCAGTCCGGCCCGCCCGCCTGTCACGCCTGCCCGGGCGTCGCCACCGCCCCCGACCGGACTGCTGGCACCGCGGCGGACCGCCACCCCGGCTGACGACCCGGACGTTTCTTCGACCCGGGCGTTTCTTCGGGCCGGGCGTTTCTTCGGGGCGCATTCCGATCGGTTCGTCGCTTTCGGGCGATTCGATCGTCAGTCCAGGCAACCGGAGGCCGGTGCGGACCGTCTTGCGGGGTGGCAGTGCGGCCGGGGCGGATGTGACGGCGGTCTCACGAACAGCGGGGCCGTGCTCGTCCACGCCGGCGTCCGGACCACCCTCCGCCCCCGCTCTGACCTGCGCCTCTTCGGGCTCCGGCGGCATCGCCGTGCTGTGCGTACCCGGGGGCGGGCGGGGCAGGATACTGCAAGATCTCGGAAATAAGGGAGCCGCGTGGGAATTCTGTCCCGATTCCAGTCGTTGTTTCCTTCGGAAGCGGGCACTCGGGAGAGTGTCCAGGAGCCGCAGCACCGCGACCGAACTCATCGCTAGGGAGCACGCATGGCAACCCGCGCCGTCGCCCGCCGTCAGTCCACGAGCAGCGCTCGTGCCGGGAGCGGGGAGATCGCAGACCGTGACCTGGTCGGCATGTACCTCGACGAGATCGCGCGTACCCCGCTGCTCGACGCCGCCAAGGAAGTCGAGCTCTCGCAGATCATCGAGGCGGGCGTGTACGCCCAGCAGATCCTCGACGGCGCGATGGAGCGCGAGGGCGAGACGCCCACGCGGGAGGAGCTGGAAGCGCTGGCCGCCGAGGGCGAGCGCGCCAAGGAAGTCTTCATCCGCTCCAACCTCCGCCTGGTCGTCGCCGTCGCCCGCCGCTACCCGCGCAGCGGCCTGCCGCTCCTCGACCTCATCCAGGAGGGCAATGCCGGCCTGGTGCGCGCGGTCGAGAAGTTCGACTACGCCAAGGGCTTCAAGTTCTCCACGTACGCCACGTGGTGGATCCGCCAGGCCATCACCCGGTCCATAGCCGACCAGTCACGCACCATCCGCCTGCCCGTCCACCTGGTGGAGGAGCTCGGCCGGATCCGCAGGGTCCAGCGCGAGTTCGCCCGCGAGAAGGGCCGGGAGCCGGAACACGCCGAGATCGCAGCGGAACTGGACACGACCGAGAAGCGTGTGGGCGACGTCCTGGACTGGGCGCGCGACCCGGTCAGCCTGAACATGTCGGTGGACGAGGACGGCGACACGCAGTTCGGTGACCTGCTGGAAGACACCTCGGCGATCTCCCCGGAGCAGTCCGTCCTCTCCCTCCTGCGGAGCGAGGAGCTGGAGGACCTGCTGGGCCAGCTGGACCAGCGGACGGCCTCGATCATCAAGATGCGTTACGGCATCGACGACGGCCGGGAGCGTACCCTGACAGAGGTGGGCAAGCAGCACGGACTGACGCGGGAGCGAATCCGCCAGATCGAGAAGCACGCCCTCCTGGAGCTCAAGCGCATGGCCCGCGACACCGGATTCGACGCAGTGGCCTGACGCCCCCCATACGAGCCCCCGGCGCCTATCCCCCCCAGGCGCCGGGGGCTCCCCTCCGTCCGGCCCCCTACGGCGCCACGGCCTCGGCCAGTCGCGCGCCCAGCCCCCGCACGGCCGCGACCACCACCTCCGGTCCGCGCACGCGAAACGGCACACCCACCAGAGCCAACCGCGCCGCCAGCCACTCCGGCGCATCCGCCGTCTCGAACCGCACCCGCACCCCGTACCCGTCCCCCGAACCGGCTCCGGCCCCCGCCCCGTCCTCCGGCCGAGGCCGAGGCCGAGGCCCAGGCCCGGCCTCCGGCCCGGAGCCCGGCCCCGGCTCCGAGGCCCGGAGCCACCCCGGAAGGTCCGCCGCGGCGCAGCCGAACCAGACGTCCACCTCGTACGTCCCCCCACCGTGCAGGCCCAGGCCCCGGCGCACGAACTCCACCGCCTCCATCGGCATGTCCCGCCCCGCGAACCTCGCCCCCGTCGCGCACGGCTCGCTCATCCGGTCGACCCTGAAGGTCCGCCAGTCCCCGCGCTCCATGTCGTACGCGACGAGGTACCACCGGCTCCCGGTGCTGACCAGCCTGTACGGCTCCACCAGCCGCCGTGACGCCGCCCCGTCCCGCGCCAGGTACGCGAACCGCAGCCGCTCCGAGCCCGCCACCGCCGACGCGATCGCGGTCAGCGTCCGCGGGGCCACGCTCGGCCCGTCCCCCCGGGTCACCGCGACCGTTGCCGACTGCAGCGCGCTCACCCGGTGCCGCAGCCGCCCCGGCAGGACGTGCTCCAGCTTCGCGAGGGCCCGTACCGAGGCCTCCTCGATCCCCTCGATCGCGTGCCCGGCCCCCGCCCGCAGCCCCACCGCGATGGCGACCGTCTCCTCGTCGTCCAGCAGCAGCGGCGGCATCGCCGCGCCCGCCACCAGCCGGTAGCCGCCCTCCGCGCCGAGCGTGGCCTCCACGGGGTAGCCCAGCTCCCGCAGCCGGTCGATGTCGCGCCGGATGGTCCGGGCGCTCACCCGCAGCCGCTCCGCCAGCTCGCTCCCGGGCCATTCGCGCGGAGTCTGGAGCAGGGAGAGGAGGGTGAGCAGGCGGGCCGGGGTGTCGGTCATGCTGCAAGGTTGCCAGCGAAATAGGACACCAACTGACCTAGATGCCGTCTAGGTTTCTCCCCATGAGCACGAAGACGCCCCAGTCATCGCCCGAAGGAAAGAACGGGCCCGTACAAGAAGAGCGGACCGAGACCCCCGCAGAGACCAGCCCGCCCCGCCGGGCCGCCGCCCGGGACACCGCGCCGGCCGCCGCCGAAGCCGACGCCGCCGCCTCCCTCGACCGCCGCCGCTGGCTGGCGCTCGCCATCGTGATGACCGCGGCCTTCATGGACCTCGTCGACGTCACGATCGTCAACATCGCGATACCCCGCATGCGCGAGGACCTCGGCGCCTCCACCAGTGCCATCCAGTGGATCACCGCCGGGTACGCCCTCGCCTTCGCCGCGGGCCTGATCACCGGCGGCCGTCTCGGCGACATCTACGGCCGCAAGCGCCTCTTCCTCGTCGGCATATCCGGCTTCACCGCCGCCTCGCTGCTCTGCGGCCTCGCGCCCAACCCCGACGTGCTCGTCGCCGCCCGCATCCTCCAGGGCGCGATGGCGGCCATGATGGTCCCGCAGGTGCTCGCGATCATCCACGTCACCTTCCCGCCGCACGAGCGCGGCAAGGTCTTCGGCATGTTCGGCGCGATCGTGGGCCTCGGCGCCGTCTCGGGCCCGATGCTCGGCGCGCTGCTCACCGAGTGGAACCTCCTCGGTCTCGAATGGCGCCCGATCTTCCTGATCAACCTGCCCGTCGGCATCGCCGGAGTGCTCCTGGGCCGCAAGTTCATCTCCGAGTCCAAGGCCCCCACGGCCCTGCGCCTGGACCTGATCGGCGTCGTGCTCGCCACCCTCGCCCTGGTCATGCTGATCTTCCCGCTCACCCACGGCCGCGAGAACGACTGGCCGCTGTGGGGCTTCGTCTGCATGATCGCCTCGCCCTTCGTGTTCGGCGGCTTCATCGCGTACGAGAAGTACAAGACCCGCAAGGACGGCTCGCCGCTGGTCGAGCTCTCCCTGTTCGGCGTCAAGAGTTTCGCGGGAGGCATCGCGGTCCAGCTGACCTTCGGCATCGCGACCGGCATCTTCTTCCTGGTCTGGACGCTGTACATGCAGATGGGCCTCGGCTGGAGCGCCCTGAAGGCGGGCGCCACCGGCATCCCCTTCTCCCTCGCCGTCTCGGCGGCCGCGGGCATGTCCGTACAGAAGCTCGTACCGCGCTTCGGCCGCAAGGTGCTCCAGGGCGGCGCCCTGGTGATGGCCTCGGGGGTGCTCCTCTACATCTGGGAGTCGCAGCGCTACGGCATGGAGATCACGTCCTGGCAGATGGCGGCTCCGCTGGTCCTCATGGGTCTGGGCATGGGCCTGATCGTCGCGCCGCTGACCGACACCGTGCTGTCCGAGGTGCCGCGCGAACACGCCGGCTCGGCGTCCGGCCTGATCAACACCACCGGCCAGATGGGCAACGCGCTGGGCCTCGGCCTCACCTCCGTTGTCTTCTTCGGGCTGATCGACGACGACCTGGTCTTCGGGCCGCCGTACGTCGACGCCTTCCGCAGCGCCCTGTGGTGGGTCGTGGTCGTCCTCGGTGTGATCTTCGCGGTGATGTTCATGCTGCCGCGCAAGGCGGTCCCGACGGAGCAGCGCGAGGGCGGCGCGGAGTACGGCGGCGACGACGGACGCTCCGGAGAGCCCGGGGAGCCGTCCACGGTCGCGGAGAAGCTCCCGGTCGGATAGCCACCGCGGGGCGCAGGAGACGACGGGCATGTCCGCTTTTGCTGGCGGACGTGCCCGTTTCTTCTGTGTGATGAGCCAAACGGGCATAAACTGCGATCGGAACCACAGAGTCGGGCATCGAACGGACCTGAAACCACATGTACGCACCGGAGCGACGGCAGGAGATCCTCCGCCTCGCCCGCATGGCGGGCCGGGTCGACGTGCTCTCCCTGGCCGATCAGTTCCGGGTCACGGCCGAGACCGTCCGCCGCGACCTCAAGGCCCTGGACCGGGCCGGTCTCGTCCGCCGGGTGCACGGCGGCGCGATACCGGCCGGCCGCCTCGACTTCGAGCCGGACCTCACCGAGCACGAGGCCACCGCCGCCGACGGGAGCGACCGCATCGCGGCGGCCGCCCTCGCCGAACTCCCCGAAGGCGGCAGCGTCGTCCTCGACGCCGGGAGCACCGTGGCCCGCCTCGCGGCCGCCATCCCCGTGGACGCCGCACTCACCGTCGTCACGCACGCCCTGCCCGTCGCCGCCCGGCTCGCCGGCCACACGGGCGTCGACCTCCACCTCGTCGGCGGCCGCGTCCGCCACCGCACCCGGGCCGCCGTCGACGCGTGGGCGCTGCGCGCGTACGCCGAGATCCGCGCCGACGTGCTCTTCCTGGCCGCCGACGGCTTCACGGCGGACGGCGGCCTGACCACGCCCGACCTCGCCGAAGCCGCCGTCAAGCGGGCCGCCGTGGCCGCCGCCCGCCGCGTCGTGCTCCTCGCCGACTCGGCGAAGGCGGGTCAGGAGCACTTCGCCCGCTTCGGCTCCTTCGCGGACGTCGACCTGCTCATCACGGACTCGGGGCTCGACCCCGCTCGGAAGGCGGCGATCGAGGCCGCCGGTACGGAAGTCGCGCTCGCATGATCCTCACCGTCACCCCCAACCCCTCCCTCGACCGGACCTACGAGGTCCGCTCGCTGGACCGCGGCGAGGTGCTCCGCGCCACCGGTGACCGGGTCGACCCCGGGGGCAAGGGCGTCAACGTCTCCCGGGCGGTGGCCGCGGCGGGCTTCCGTACGACGGCGGTGCTGCCGCTCGGCGGTGCAACGGGCGCGCTGATCGCCGAACTCCTCGGCGCGCGGGGCGTGGACGTCACCGCGGTCGCGATCGCAGGCCAGACCCGGTCCAACATCGCGCTCGCGGAACCGGACGGCACCCTCACCAAGATCAACGCGGCCGGTCCGGAACTGACGTCCGAGGAGTCCGCGCTCCTCCTGGAGACGGTCCGCACCGGCTCCGGCGGCGCCGCCTGGATCGCCTGCTGCGGCAGCCTCCCGCGCGGTCTGCGACCCGACTGGTACGCCGACCTCGTCACCCGCGCCCACGAAGCCGGCGCCCGGACCGCCCTGGACACCTCCGGCCCGGCGCTGCTCGCCGCGCTGGTGGCCCGCCCCGACGTGATCAAGCCGAACGTCCCGGAGCTCGCGGCGGCGGTCGGGCGGCCGCTGGCCACCCTCGGCGACGTGGTGAAGGCGGCGGAGGAGCTGCGCTCGCTGGGCGCGGGCGCGGTCCTCGCCTCCCTCGGCGCGGACGGCCAGCTCCTCGTCTCCGAGGAGGGCACCTTCTACGGCACGGCGAGCGTCTCCTCGGTCCGCAGCGACGTCGGCGCGGGCGACGCGTCCCTCGCCGGCTTCCTGATCGCGGGCGGCAAGGGGGCTCCCGCCCTCGCCTCCGCCCTGGCCCACGGCGCGGCCGCGGTCCAGCTTCCCGGCAGCGAGATGCCGTCCCCCTCGGACCTGCGGCCCGACGCGGTCCGCATCACCCAGGACCCGCCCCTGGACCTCCCCCTGTCCGACACGGGCGCCGGGCCACGAGCGAGCTGATCCCTCCCGAACCCCGGTCGGCCTCGACCGGTCCGCCGCTTCCCTCGAGGAGGCGGCACCGTGGCGGCGCCTTCCCCTGCCTTCGATGGGGAGGCACCCTGCGCGTGATCCCGGCCTCCACGGCCGGCGGCGCGGTCACCGGCTACCGGCCACCCCTCACCCGACCTGCGCGCGGAGCGTCATCGCTCCGCGTGCGGCCGATTCCGTCTCGTACACCTCGCACATGTGCCGCCCGTCCGGCGTCGCCGTGTGCTCGACCTCCCACAGGCTGAGCTCGCTCCCGTTCAGCAGGACGAACGCGTGCTCGTACAGGCTGAATCCGGCGTCCCGGCCGTCCGTCCGGTACTGCCGGGTGCCGAACGCCTGGGTGATCCGGTGCGCGTACGCGGTCCGCAGCAGCAACGCCACTCGCCTGCCCGGCCGGTCGGAGTTCTCCGCACGGCGCAGCACCCGGCGGGCATGGTCCGCGGACTCCTCCACGGCGTACTCGCGGTGCCGCTGGGCCGGCGTCGGAGGGGTGAACAGGGCGCTGAGCAGGGCCAGATCACTCTCCAGCTCCTCCTCGGGCGCCGCTTCCGTCAGGTCCCGCGCCACCTCGGAAGGGACCTCGTCGAACAGCTGCGCCACGGCCAGGCATATCTCGGCCCGGCTCGCGAAGACCTCGTACCGGATCGCCCGGTCGTCCTCCCGGCGGTGCGCCAACTCCCACAGGGCCACCGAGTCGCCGTCGGCCAGCAGGTACGTGTGGCGCTGGATCTCCCGCCACTCCCCGGCCCCGGGGCGCCGGCGGGTGGTGTGGAGCGAAGAGCTGTGGGCGAGCGCCCTGCCGAGGCGCTCGACCAACCGGTCGGGCAGGTCGTAGGAGTTGAGGGCGCGTCCCAGGAGTCGCTCGAGGTGCGCCTCGGTTGTCTCGTACGGATCGCTCAAGGTGGGTCTCCAGGCCGTCGCAGCTTGTGACTTCGTGGGAGCTCAACGTAGCCCCTGGGTCTGACATCACGTCCGGGGTTCGGTAAAACGTCCGGGATGCATCGGGGGTTCCCGCCACCCCTTCAGGTCAACCTCCGTACGCATGGGCATGGTTGGACCGGGTATCGGGTGGAAGGCGGGACTATGGGCCACATGGCAACGAATACCGTGGGCGTCCCCCGCCAGCAAGGGCAGCCCCGCAACCGAGACGACGCGCAGCCGCTCGCCGCCCCCCGCTCGCTGGCCTGGCTGCTGGTGCTCACCGGTGCCGCCGGGGTGCTGGCCGCCTGGATCATCACGCTCGACAAGTTCCTGCTGCTGGAGGACCCGGACTTCAAGCCCGCCTGCAGCCTCAATCCGGTGGTCTCCTGCGGCAGCGTCATGCAGAGCGACCAGGCGGCGGCCTTCGGCTTCCCGAACCCCCTGCTGGGACTGGTCGCCTACGGGGCGGTCGTTTGCGTCGGCGCGGGCCTGCTGGCCGGCGCCCGCCACCGCGGCTGGTTCTGGCTGGGACTCGACGCGGGAATGCTCTTCGGGGTCGGCTTCTGTACCTGGCTCATGGTCCAGTCGCTCTACGAGATCAACGCGCTCTGCCTGTGGTGCTGCCTGACCTGGGTGGCCACCCTGCTGATGTTCTGGGCGGTCACCGCGCACGTCGTCCGTACGGGGATCCTCCCGGCGCCCGCACCCCTGAAGGGCTTCTTCGCCGAGTTCGGCTGGGCCCCGCCGGCCCTGCACATCGGAGTGATCGGCATGCTGATCCTCACCCGGTGGTGGGAGTTCTGGACCGGCTGAGGGCGGCGGACGGCATGCGAGGGCCCCGGCAGCTGGAGGCTGCCGGGGCCCTCGTCACCTCGCACGGGTCGTCGCGACCGCGTCGGTCCACGGACGCCGGGCGCCCGGTTCGTGCACGGGAGCGGAGATCAGCTGCCGACCGAGGCGTTGCCGGACAGGACCGGGATGTTGTCCAGGATGTGCGAGAGCGGCTCGTCGCCCTTGGCCTGGGTGGAGTTCTCGGTGCACTGCTGGTTCTGCG
>NZ_JBEXOV010000134.1:0-16376 GCF_040611715.1 Streptomyces sp. NPDC006544
CTTCTGGATCAGGCCCTCCTGCAGACCGACCAGCGCGGTGGCGTGCGTCAGGTTCGGGAAGTAGCCGATCCGGACCTCGGAGGCAGACAGCTTCTTGTCGCCGGTGGCCGCGGTCTTGGTCTTGTCGTCTTCCTTCTTCGCCTCGGAACCGTAGCCGCAGGCCGTGAGCAGGAGAGGAAGCGTCGCTGTGACGGCGATGGTGCGCAGGATGGTGAGCGGTCTTGCGGCAGACACGGAGGTGTCCTTTCACGGGTGGGGTGATCGAGGAGGTACGGAAAGGCGACACGACACGACGCGAGGCGGTGGGCGCGCACGGCACCCGCTCCCAGCCGTCGGTGAGGGGCTCGCCGTTGCAGGCTGAAGCGGAACGGTGGCGCGGAGGCCCCGGGGTGGAGGCAGGACAGCAGTACATGACACACCGCCCACGAAGATCCTGCGGGGCGGCGAGGTCGGCCAAGGGGGCCCGGCCCGGCGGCAGGCGGAGCGCGGCGTGGCACGTGCACAGCCGTGCGCCTCGCGCGGAGCCCGACCCCGGGGACGGCGTCAGGAAGCGAGACAGATGGAGCTGGACGTACGGACCAGGTCGATGTGTCGACGGGTCGTCAGAAGGATCAGCAGACGGCCTGCGCGGGGCGATGTGCTCACGGCGGCCACCTCCTTGATTCCTAGTTTTCCCACCGGCTTGGTAGGCATCTTGGCAGACAGCGCCATCCGCCCCAAGAGGCTGCCCACATGGCGGACGAACCTGTCTCGGTCAGTGAGAAAGCGCAGATGGGCGCGGGTGGATCACGGATTGGTCCAGGCGTCGGGAGCCTGGGTCAGCGCGGACACCTCGGCGGGCAGGTGGGACGATGCGACGTCGGCGAGCGTCACGCCCTCGAGGATCTCCCGCACGTTGGACCGCAGTGCGATCCACAAGGGGAGCAGGGACTCGGCGGGCCCGGTGTAGGACAGGTCCGGGGGCCGGACCCCGCGTACCGAGACGAGCGGTCCGTCCACGACGCGGATGACATCCGCGATGCTGATGGACTGGGCGGGCTTGGCCAGTCGGTAGCCGCCGTTGCCGCCGCGCTGGCTGAGTACGAGACCGCCCCGGCGCATGTCGTTCAGGATGCCTTCGAGGAACTTGTGCGGGATGTCCTGGGCGTCGGCGATGGCTTCGGCCTTCACCGGCCCGCCCTCCCGTGCCGCCGCGAGCTGCAGCGCAGCACGTACCGCGTAGTCCGCCCTGGCTGAGATCCGCATGGGCACATTATCCCGCACGGCTCCGGTCCGCGTTTGTCGTGGGTGGCTGCCGGGCAGGGGCCAGGCCCGGCAGCCGAGGGCTCAGGTCGAGGTGATCGGGCCGGAGCCGTCCCGGGCGGCGCCCCGCCTCAGTGGAAGGCCGCTGCCACGGCGCGGTGGGAGCCGTTGAGGTAGTGCTCGCCGATGGAGCGCAGACGGCGCGTGACCGGGTGGTGGGCGGTCAGGGCACGTGCGTTGCGCCAGAAGCGGTCCAGGCCCGGGGCGTCGGCCAGTTCCAGTACCCGCGTGGTGATCTCCAGGGCTGCCTTGGACGTCACGGTCTCGGCCGTGGCGACCAGTGCGGCGACGCTCGCGGGTTCTTCGGCATCGAGGTGGGAGCCCGCGTCGAGGGCCCGCCCCATCACTGCCGTTGCCCGGTGGACGACGGCGGTGGCCGTCTGTGCGGCGGAGGCGAGTTCCCCGTACGTCAGCAGGAGGTCCGGGTCCTCGCCGGGCAGGCTGCGTGCGTGGCCGCCCCGCGTGAGGTCGCGCGCTTCGGTGAGGGCGCCCTCGACGATCCCCAGGGCGACGTGGCACAGGGCGAGCCGGAGCGCCGGCTCGGCGAGCGCGGTAAAGGGCGCGGCCGACTCCTCGTCATGGGGCCGGCGTCCCAGCAGCTGTCCGGGCGTGACGGTGACGCGGTCCAGGACGATCTCGCCCGCCCCGGCGACGCGCTGGCCGAGGCGGTCGTGGGCGGGTTCGACGGTCACGCCCCGCGCGCTGCGAGGGATCCGTACGACCAGGATCTCGCCGGTCATGGTGCAGACGGCGTCCAGCACGATCTGGTCGGCGACGGTCACCGCCGTATCCACCGGCCGGCGTCCGCTCAGGAGGTGGCCGGTGTCGCGCGGCCTCAGGGTGAGGTCCGGTGCGCTCGTGTCGTCGTCGGGTGCGGGAGCGCGAACCGAGCCCGTCCACAGCCAGTGCTTGCGCTGCGACTCCTCTTCGAGGGCGGTCGCCTGGTGGTGGGCCGAGTAGAAGCGCCCGCTCCAGGCGTGGACGTAATGACGGGCGAGTACGGCGCCGACGGAGCTGTCCGCCGCGGCGATCGCCCGTATGACGGCGCATCCGGTCGACCAGTCCACCCCGCGGCCAGGCCCGGGCGGGGTGAGAGCCGCCAGCAGGCCGGCCTCGCACAGCCGCGCCTTCTCGTCGATCGGCGGCAGGCCCGCCTGGTCGCGGGCGATGGCGTCCGCGGCGAGGTCGTCCGCCACATCGCGGGCGGCACGCACCGTGGCGTGGCGCTGCTCTTCGGCTGACCGGGCGCCGGCCGTGATCGGTGTCGTCGGCACGGGCGTCACCGACGGGCCGGAGTGCGGTGGGGTGGCGCGGGGGCTGGGGGGACGGTGGTCATGTGGGCTACTCCGGAACGTCGGTGTGGGCCCCGGCCGGTCGCCGGGAGGCGCGGGTGGCGTGGGAGGGCACGGGAGGAAGAAGAAGCCGCCGGCCGGGTGGAACGAGGGGTCTCGCTACCACCGGCCCCTATGCCGCTCCAGTGCGGGAGTTGGGGGTGGTCCAGCTGCCTTAGCGCCTTCCGGAACGCTCTGCGTTCGGGTGCCGGTGGGCCGTGCACGTCAGGAGTCGCGGAACCTCGTCCGGCAGGTCCCCGAGAACCCCCCCCCTTTCCCATCGGATTAATAGGAATACTCTCCGATGTCGTATCCCCCAGCAAGGGCGTGACCGCATAGTGGGCACTCACGTCTTGAAGTTCGGAACGGGGGTCGGAGGCCGTCTTCGCAGAAGGGCCGGGGCGGCCTTTCGTGCGTCCGGGGGCGGGCGGTCGCCGGGTGTCCTCGTCGGCGTTCCCGCCAGGCGCGCCGGTGGAGAGGGCTTCGCGGGTGAGGCGGCGCGGTGGTGCCGTCATCCGGCCCGTCGGCGGGGCACGCTGGTCCGGGGGGCGGCGACTTCCGGAGAGGTGTGGGCAGATGTGGGTGGCCGGCGAGGCGTACGAGCCGTACGTGGGGCGGTGGAGCCGCCTGGTGGCACACCAGTTCGTCCGCTGGATGGGCGCGGTCCCCGCGGGGAGCTGGCGCGATGTCGGGTGCGGCACGGGTGCGGTGACGCAGGCCGTGCTGGACGTGGCCGAACCGGCGATGGTGGTCGGCGTCGATCCGTCGGAGGGCTACGTGGAGTACGCCCGGAGGACCATCGGTGACCGACGGGCCCGGTTCGTCCTGGCCGACGCCGTCAACCTGCCTTTCGCCGACGCCACGGCGTCGGTCGCGGTGAGCGGGCTCGTCCTCAACTTCGTGCCGGACGCGCCGCGGGCAGCGGCCGAGATGGTTCGTGTGGTCCGGCGCGGGGGGTCGGTGGGGGCGTACGTCTGGGATTACGGGGAGGGGGGCATGGAGGCGATCCGCGCCTTCTGGGACGCCGCGCGTGCCCTGGACCCGGACGCTCGTGCCCTGGACGAGGCCGTCAGGTTTCCGTTGTGCGGGCCGGCGCCCCTGGGGGAGCTACTGGTCGGGGCGGGGCTCGAGGACGTCGAGGTCGAGGAGATCGGCGTACTCACCCGGTTCTCGGATTTCGACGACTACTGGAAGCCGTTCCTGGGAGGGCAGGGGCCGGCGCCCGCCTACGTGGCCGCCCTCCCCGAGGAGCGCCGCGCCGAGCTGCGCGCGCGGTTGCGGTCGGCACTCCCCCGGGAAGCGGACGGCTCCATCCCGCTGCGTGCGCGCGCATGGGCCGCGCGGGGCCGGCGCCGGGCATGAGCGGGCCGATTCAGCCCCTGCCCTGATGTGGACGGTGACGGCGGCGAAGGCTTCGGCGGGGGAGAAGTGAAGTTCACGGACTCGCCGTCGTGGGCGTCCGTCGGAGTGCGTGTCTCGCGGCCGCTGAGTACCGTTGATGAGGTGCGTTCCCCCCAGACCGCCGTGGCACCGCCCAGCGGTACAGCCGTCGACCGGCAGAGGAACGGGATCACATGGATGAGCACGGCTTCCACATCGGTGTGCCGGTCGCAGGGGCCGCTCTGGCCCTCCTGACCACCCTCGGTCAGACGTCGGCGGGCGCCGCACCGGCGCACGGCAGCGCCACCGACACCGCCGGGCCCGGCACCGGCCCCGCCGTGGCCGCGGCGTCGCGGTTCGTGCCGGGCCCCTGCCCGAAGCCACCCGAACCGATCGAAGCGCTGGCCACCGCCAGGTGCGGCGTCCTGGAGGTCCCCGAGAACCGTGCCCGTCCCGGCGGCCGGACCATCAAGCTGGCCGTGGCGGTCGTCCCGCCCGTGTCGGCGAAGCCCGCCCCGGATCCCGTGGTGTTCATGGCGGGCGGACCCGGCGGCGAGACGTTCGACGACATCCCGTTCCTGGTCTCCTCCGGCCTGAACAAAGATCGCGCACTGATCGTCATGGCCCAGCGCGGCAACCTCTACGACACGCCCCACCTCGCCTGCCCGGAGCTGGACCACTTCTACGCCCGGTCCGTGGGACTCCCCTCCTACGCGCCGCAGACCCAAGGGCGCATGCTCGCGGCGGTGAAGCAGTGCCGCGACCGTCTGGCAGCCGACGGGACCGACCTGAGCGCCTACAACAGTACGGAGAACGCCGCCGACTTCGCCGACCTGCGCACGGCACTGGGCATCAAGGAATGGAACGTCTACGGCCACTCCTACGGCAGCAACCTGGCCCTGACCTACTTGCGCCTGCACCCCCAGGGGATCCGCGCGGTGGCGCTCGACTCCGCCGCCCCCGCACCGTACGTCTCCTTGCCGTTCGCCTGGGCCGGCGCCCGGGAGGGACTCGACAACCTCTACAAGGCCTGCGCGGCCGAACCCCGCTGCAAGAGCCGCTACCCCCACCTCGAGCGCACCCTGGACGAGCAGGTGCGCAAGCTGGACGCCGAGCCGCTGATGCTGAACGTCCCGCCGCCGCAGGGCGGAGACCCGGTGAAGGTCGTCCTCGACGGCGGAGCCCTCGTGAACCTGCTGGTCGCCAAGGCGATCCCGTTCGCCGACGTTCCGGCGGCGATCGACGAACTCGCCCGCGGCCGTCCTGAGCGCCTCGCCCGGGCCCGCGCCGCCGGTTCGGTCCAGGTCGAGGGGCAGACCGCCCACGGTCTGACGCAGTCGGTGGTGTGCGGCGAATGGGTGCCGGACCACTCGCCGGCCGACGTGCTGGAAGCCGGCCGCCGAGCATTCCCCCGCTGGCCCCGATCGGTCCAGGCGCAGGCGCCTCAACTGCCCTTCCAGGACCCGGTATGCCGCATCTGGAACGTCCCCGACCGCACCGCTGCCCAACGGGTGGCCACCACCAGCTCGGTGCCGACGCTCTTCTTCAACGGGACGTTCGACATGAAGACCGGGGCCAGCTGGGCGCAGAAGACCGCCCGGACGCTGTCCCGGTCGACCACCGTGCAGGTGCCCGGGATCGGGCACTGGGTGGTCCCGCAGTCGCCCTGCGCCCAGAAGGTGCTGGAGTCCTTCTTCAGCCGCCCGACCGCGCCCGACACGGCCTGCGTGGCCGGGCTCACGTGGGAACCGTTCACGATCACCCCGAAGTGACGTGGAGGAACGATGGCACGGTCACACGTACGACGCTCACGTACCGGGTCGGCGGCAGCGGCGAGCGGGCTGCTCCTCACCGGTCTGCTCGCCGTGCCGGCGGGCGCTCAGGAGGAGACGCCCGCGGGAGCGACCGGCACGGTCGCCCGCACGGTGGGCGACGCCCGCTTCGAGCCGGGCCCCTGCCCGAAGACGGCGGACCCGGTCGCCGAGCTCGAGGGAGCCCGCTGCGGCACGCTCACCGTGCCCGAGAACCGCACCAGGCCGGACGGGCGGAAGATCACCCTCGGTGTGGCGGTCGTGCCGGCGGCGGCCGACAAGCCGAAGCCCGACCCGATCGTATGGCTCGCCGGCGGACCCGGCGACGACGCGGTCGGGGAGGCGAAGATGGCCATCGACGGCGGCCTGAACCGCGACCGTGACGTCATCTTCATGTCCCAGCGCGGAACGTACTCGGCCGACCCGGCCCTCACCTGCCGCAACGTCGACGAGTTCAACGCGCGCGCCACCGGCCTCGTCTACGACGCGCCGGCCACCGAGCGCGAGCACGTCGCGGCCACGAAGGCCTGCCGCGAGAAACTGGCGGCGAGCGGGGCCGATCTCGGCGCGTACAACGACATCGAGAGCGCCGCCGACCTCGCGGACCTGCGCACCGCGCTGGGCCTCGAGCAGTGGAACCTGTTCGGCATCTCCTACGGCACCCAGCTGGCCCTCGTCTCCATGCGCCTGCACCCCGAGGGAATCCGGTCGGTCGGCATCGACGGCATCCTGCCGCCGTCCACCGGAGGGTCGGCCGTGACCTGGAAGGCCGCCCAGCAGGGCTTCGGCGGCCTGTTCAAGGCCTGCGCGCAGCAGCCCGCCTGCAACCGCCGCTATCCGAACCTGCAAGCGACGTTCGAGCGGCTCGTCCGCGACCTCGAGGCCAAACCCGTCACCACCACCATCACCCTCCCCGACAGCCAGAAGCAGGTGAAGGTCGTCCTGGACGCCGGGGCCCTGCTGAACTGGATGACCGCCGCCACCCACGTGGCACCCCAGGTCCCCGCAGCCCTCGACGAGCTGGCCCACGGCAAACCGCAGCGGATCGCCCAGCAGTGGGCGGCCGGCAAGTACAGCCCCCAGGCCATCGGCCGGCTGTCCCACGGGCTCGTCTACGGCGTCTTCTGCAGCGAGTGGACCCCGTACGAGACCCAGGCCGACGCGCTGCGCGGAGCCCGGGAAGCCTTCCCGTCGTTCCCCCGGTCGGTGCAGGCCCAGGCTCCGCTGCTCACCTTCCTCCGCCAGGACTGCGACGCCTGGAACGTCCCTGCGGTGCCCCGTTCCATCCGTGACGTCACGAAGAGCGACATCCCCGTCCTCGCGCTCTCGGGCGGGTTCGACGCCCAGACCGCGGCGGGCAACGGGCCCTACGTCGCCCGCACCCTGCCCCGGGCCACCGTCGTCACGGTCCCGTACGAGCCCCACGTCGTGTTCGCCACGTCGAAGTGCGCCCAAAGCATCACCAGCTCCTTCTTCGACACCCCGACGGCCCCGGACACCGGCTGCCTCAAGGACCTCAAGGCCCCGAAGTTCGAGATCGCCCCCTGAGCCGGCCCGGCGCGCACGACTCCGTCCCCGGGGGGCCGTTCGGAGAGATCCGAACGGCCCCCCGGATCGCTTCCGGATGCCGGGCCGGCGTCAGGGGACCGGTGCTTCAGTGCGGCTGGGACCGGCCCGTCAGTGGGACCGGTCCGTCAGGAGGACCGGTCCGTCAGGATCGCCGGGTCCGAGAGGCCGGCCGCGCCCGTCTCCACCTTGCCCGCGAATCGGCGCATGAAGTCCGGCGCCCCGGATGCGGTGACCGTCACGTCGTACCAGCGCTTCGTGTTCTTCAGCGGGACGCTGTACGTGACGCTCGCGCCCTTGGCGACCGTGAGGCGCTTCGGCCCCCCGGCGTAGGCGTTGGTGACCGTCAGGGTCGCGGTCGACCCTCCGGCGTTGGTGAGGGTGAGGTCCACATTGCCCGTGGTGGCGTTGTGGCGGGCGGTGACCTCGGGGCCGGGGGTGGTGCCGGGGTTGCGGAAGCCGCGCAGGAAGCCGTTGGGGCCGTGCACGGTCAGGTCGGTGACCCCGGCCGAGTAGCGGGTGTTCCACGTGTCCGCGATCGACTTGCCGGCCTCGGTGGTGTACGTCCAGGGGGCGTCGGTGCGGTTGCCGGAGGTGACGTAGAACTGCGCGCCCAGGTCCGGGCCGCCGCTGAACGTCAGCTGGAACTTGCCGTCCGCGGTCAGCGCCGAGCCGTCCACGTACGGGGCGTACTTCAGTGCACGGGTCTGGCGCAGGCCCTTCTCCTGGCGCGGCATGGTGCCTTCGGCCGGCGGCGTGGCCCGGAAGTCGGGGTGGCGCTCGCGGTCCTGCGGGAACCAGGCGCCGGTGTCGGGCAGCGGGGCCGGGGCCGTGTCCTTGCGGGCGAAGTCGAAGGCGGAGGTGAGGTCGCCGCAGACGGCGCGGCGCCAGGGGGAGATGTTGGGCTCCCGGACCCCGAAGCGCTGCTCCATGAAGCGGATGACCGAGGTGTGGTCGAAGGTCTCGGAGCAGGAGTAGCCGCCGGTGCTCCACGGGGAGACCACGAGCATCGGCACGCGCGGGCCCAGGCCGTACGGTCCGGCGACGTATCCGGCCGCGCCGGGGAAGACGTCCAGCGCGGTGGGGACGGTCGACAGGCCCTGTGCGGCACTGGCCGGGGCGTACGGCGGGACGACGTGGTCGAAGAAGCCGTCGTTCTCGTCGTAGGTGATGAAGAGCGCGGTGCGGGCCCACACGTCGGGGTTCGAGGTGAGCGCGTCCAGCACCTGGGCGATGTACCAGGCACCGTAGTTGGAGGGCCAGTTCGCGTGCTCGCTGAAGGCCTCGGGGGCGGCTATCCAGGAGACCTGCGGCAGGGTGCCGGTGGCGACGTCGGCGCGCAGCCGGTCGAAGTAACCCTCGCCGGCCTTGGCGTCCGTACCGGTCCGGGCCTTCTCGTACAGGGCGTCGCCGGCCTTGGCGTTGCGGTAGTTGTCGAAGTAGAGCAGGGAGTTGTCGCCGTAGTTGCCGCGGTAGGCGTCGTTGATCCAGCCCCAGGAGCCGTCGGCGTTCAGGCCGTCGCCGATGTCCTGGTAGACCTTCCAGGAGATCCCGGCCGCCTCCAGGCGCTCGGGGTACGTGGTCCAGCCGTAGCCGGCCTCGGCGTTGTTGAGGACCGGGCCGCCGCCCCGGCCGTCGTTGCCGGTGTGACCCGACCAGAGGTAGTAGCGGTTCGGGTCCGTGGAGCCGATGAACGAACAGTGGTACGCGTCGCAGATGGTGAACGCGTCGGCGAGGGCGTAGTGGAACGGGATGTCCTCGCGCGTCAGGTACGCCATGGTCGCGGGCGTCTTGGCGGGAATCCAGTTGTCGTACTTGCCCTTGTTGAAAGCGCTCTGGCCGCCCGCCCAGTCGTGGTTGAGACCCTGGAGGAACTCCATGCCCAGGTCGTCGGACGGCGGCCGGAAGGGCAGCGTCTCCTTCGTCCCGTTGGACTGGTGGAACACGGACTTGCCGCTGGGCAGGGTCACCGGGCGGGGGTCGCCGAAGCCGCGGATGCCGCGCAGTGCGCCGAAGTAGTGGTCGAAGGAACGATTCTCCTGCATCAGGACCACGATGTGCTCGACATCGGCGATGGTGCCGGTGGTCCCCTGCGCGGGGATGGCGGCGGCGCGGGCGATGCTCTCGTTGAGCATCGTCAGGGCTGCGGCGCCACCGGCGAGCTGCATGAAACGGCGGCGGTTCAGTTCTGCCATGGTGGGACGACCTCTGCGGTTTTGAGGGTGGTTGAGCGCCCCCAGCACAGCGTGCCCGGGGTGCCGGCGGGGGAGCCTGGCATGTCCGTGGCGCGTACACCAGGCGAACGGCAGTCGGATTTCGGCGATGTCCGGCCAACTTCCGGACAGTGCGCCGCACGAAAGGTCCCACCGGCGGGAGGGCGCCCCCGCGCGCGCCCTCACGGGTGCCGGGCTCAGCCGGTGGGGACCGGGCGCCCGGCGTGCAGTTCCACCGGGCCGGCCGACGTGCCCCGGGTTCGCAGGGCGGCCTCGATCTGGCGGCGCAGGGCGGGCTTGGTGAGCGTGGAGAGGCCGGCCGGGGGCACCGCGCGCCATTGGAGGAGTTCCGTGCCGGGCAGCCGGATCCGGGACAGGGCGGCGGAGTCGAGGGTGCCGCCGTCGTAGAGGAAGCGGACGCGGGCCGGGTAGCCGGGCCGGTGGGACCAGTTGACGGCGAGGAGTCGCCCCGGTGTGACGTCGAGGCCGAGTTCCTCCTGGACCTCGCGGCGGGCGGCGACCCGCGGGATCTCGCCGAGGTCGCTGTCGACCCCGCCGCCCGGCAGGTGCCAGTGGTCGGGGTTGCCGTACGCGGGCTGCACCAGGAGGACCCCGCCGGCGGCGTCGGTGAACAGCACGCTCGCCGCCGTGAGGGCCTTCGGCCGTACGGCCCGGTGGTCGGCGGTGGTGAAGACCCCCGCGTGCTCCAGGGCCGCCCGGCGCTCCGGGTCCAGCCCGGCAGGGGAACCGGGCTGGGGGACGCCGTCGACCAGGTGCGCGAGGGAGCCCGAGTACAGGGCCGCCAGGGCGGCGCGCAGCCGGGGCGCGGTCCGGGCGGGCAGGGCCCCGTAGGCCTCGTCCGGCGTCAGCCAACGGGCTTCGGTGACCTCGCCGTCCGGGAAGGAGATCGCGGAGGCCTCCGCCGGCGTCAGCGGTCCGACGAGGTGGACGTGGACGACGAGGGAACGCCCGAGCGGCCCCGGCGGCCGGGAGTCCACGGCGAGCAGCCGTCCGACCGGCACGCTCAGGTCCAGCTCCTCCTTCAGCTCGCGGGCCAGCCCCTCCTCGGGGGTCTCGGTGTCCTCCACACCACCGCCGGGCAGCTCCCGTTCGGTCTTGTACGAGGTGGTCAGGACGAGGATGCGCCCGCGCGCGTCCAGCACGATCCCGGTGGCGGCCACGAGGGGGGAGGGCTGGGCGGCGTAGTGGGCGCGGACCGAGTCGGAGTAGGGGGGCTGATCCGGCACGGGAACTCCTGGAGGTGCGGGGCGGGCTGACGTCCGGTGGACGGGAGGCGAGGTGATCCGTACCCACTCGGGGAGTGTCCATGGGGTGGACCTGGCGGGGTGGACTCGATGGAGTGGACCTGGTGGGTGGACTCGGTGGGTGGACCCGGTGGGGTGGTCGCAGGCCAGGTGGGCGGGATCGGCTCTCCCCGGGCGGGGCCGGAGGGTCGGGTTATAGGGCGGCCGTTCGTGGCCATGGCGGCCCGGCCGGCGGCCGGGGCGGTGTCGGCCCGGCCGGGTCGGGGCGCACCTCAGGCGCGGGCCAGGAGCAGGCCGCCCATCGTGACCATGGTCGCCGCCACCAGGCCGTCGAGGACCCGCCAGGCCGAGGGCCGGGCGAGCAGGCCGCTGAGCAGCCGGGCGCCGTAGCCGAGCGCGCTGAACCAGGTCAGGCTGGCCAGGGCGGCCCCGAAGCCGAAGGCCCAGCGCAGGTCGCCCCGGTCGGCGGCGAGCGAGCCGAGCAGCAGCACGGTGTCGAGGTAGACGTGCGGGTTGAGCCAGGTCATGGCGAGGCAGGTCAGCACGGCGCGGCGGGCGGAGGCGCGGGCGGCCGCCGGGGGCTCGGCCGTGGGCTCGGCCGTGGGCATGGGCGTGGGCGTGGGCGTGGTCTTGGCCGTGGTCTCGGCCGTGGTCTTGGTCATGGTGGTCGTGGTGGTGGCACCCGAGGTGGTGTCCGGGGGGCCGCTCGTGCCGATGCCGGTGCCGGGGCTCGTGCCGGGACCGGGGCCCGTGCCCGTCGGGGTGCCCTCGGTCTGGAGGGCGGCGCCGGGGGTGGGGCGCAGCACCCGGCGGGCGGCGAGGACTCCGTAGCCGATCAGGAAGGCGCCACCGACGAGTCCGACCAGGGTGAGGGCGGGCGGCCACGCGGTGACGAACGCGCCGACGCCCGCCACTCCGAGGCCGATGAGGGCCGCGTCCGAGAGGGCGCATATCGCGACCACGGCGAGGACCGACTGGCGGCGTACTCCCTGGCGGAGTACGAAGGCGTTCTGGGCGCCGATGGCGACGATGAGGGAGAGGCCGGTGCCGAAACCGGCCAGGGCCGCCGGGATGATGCCGTGTGTCATGCCGTCGACGGTAGGCAGCGACGGCCGAGTAGTACAGCTAAAGATTCTTACGTAGCATTAGTCGCTGTGATGGACGAGCTGCCTGTGGACCAGGTGCGGACGCTGCTCGCGGTGATCGACGGGGGCACCTTCGACGCCGCGGCGGCCGCCCTGCACGTGACTCCTTCCGCCGTCAGCCAACGCGTCAAGGCGCTGGAGCAGCGGACCGGGCGGGTGCTGCTGATGCGGACCAAACCGGTACGGGCGACGGAGTCCGGCGAGGTCGTCGTCCGCTTCGCCCGGCAGTTGGTCCGGCTGGAGCGCGACGCGCGGGCGGAGCTGGGCCTGTCGCCGGGTCCGGGAGCGCCGGTGCGGCTGTCGATCGCGGTCAACGCGGATTCGCTGGCCACGTGGTTCCTGCCCGCGCTGACCCGGGTGCCGCAGGACCCGCCGGTCTGCTTCGACCTGCACCGGGAGGACGAGGGGTACGCGACCGCGCTGCTGCGGGACGGGCGCGTGATGGCGGCCGTGACCTCGCAGGCGGAGGCCGTGGCGGGCTGCACGGTGCGGGCGCTCGGACGCGCGCGCTACCTGCCGGTGGCGAGCCCGGAGTTCGCCACCCGGTACCTGACGGGGACGGTGGAGCACGACCTGCGGACGGCCCCCGTCGTCGTCTTCGACCGGCGGGACCTGATCCAGGACCGCTTCGTGCGGATGGTGACGGGGAACGAGGGTGCCAGGGCGTCGGAGGTGCGGCACTACGTACCCACGTCGGAGGGGTTCTGTGACGCGGCGGTCGCCGGGCTGGGCTGGGCGATGGTGCCCGAGGCACAGGCGGGGCCGCTGGTGGAGGCGGGGCGGCTGGCGGTGATCGCGCCGGGCCGGAAGCTGGACGTGCCCCTGTACTGGCAGCAGTGGAAGCTGGACTCGCCCGCGCTGTCGAGGGTGGCGGCGGTGATCGTGGCGGCGGCGGCAGAGGCGCTGCGCTAGGGCCCGTACGAGGCCTTCGGCCTGCGGCGGGGCGCCGGCCGGGCCGTAGGCACGGCATAGGCTGCGCGCATGGAGTCCTACACGATCGGCCAGGCGGCGCGACTGCTCGGCGTCAGCGTCGACACGGCCCGGCGGTGGGCCGACGCGGAGCGGTTCCCGACGCGCCGGGAGGGCGCGCGGCGGATGGTGGACGGCCCGGACCTGGCCGCCTTCTGCGTGGAGGTCGCCCAGGAGGGCGGCGGCGGGGACGAGGGAACCCCGTACACCTCGGCGCGCAACGCCTTCCCGGGCATCGTGACCGGCGTGAAGTTGGGCACGGTCGACGCGCAGGTGGAGATCCAGGCCGGGCCGCACCGCGTCGTGTCACTGCTGACCCGGGAGGCCGTGGAGGAACTCGGCCTGGAGGTGGGGGCGCGGGCGACGGCGCGGGTGAAGTCGACGAGCGTGTTCATCGACCGCACGTGAGCACTGCTGTCGCTGTCGCTGTCGCTGTCGCTGTGGCTGTCGCCGTTGTCGCTGCCGCCGGATCCGGATCCGTGGCCTGACGCGCCGGTGCCGGGCGCCGGGCGCCGGATGCCGGATGCCGGGTGCGCGTGCCGATCGCCGTATGGCGCATGGCGCATGGCGCACGCACGCCGGCTCAGCGTACGGAGGCCCGCAGATGGTCGGAGGCCTCGCGCGCCGCGTCGACCGCTCCGGCGCGGGCGGCCTCGCGGTCGCTGTCGGCGCGGGTGTAGGTGAGGTCGACGCGCACGTTGCTGAGGCGGAAGCAGACCTGGGCGACGGCGGGGCGTCCGGGGTCGGCCGTCCGGAAGCGGAGGAACGCCTCGTCGCCGAGGCCGGGGAGCTCCGCGGGGGTGGTCTTCTCCCAGCCGGACGTCTTGTCGCGCTCCTCGCGGAGATCCTCGAGGGCGAGGTTCTCGGTCAGGACGAAGGACTGCAGGAAGACGCCGCCCCCCTTCGGGCCCTCCTCGCGCGCGGCCGACCAGCTGCACGCACCGTGGTCGTCGCGGCCACCGTAGGACGTGGGCACCAGTCGGTTGACCGTCTGCGGGGACACCAGCTCGCAGGGGTTCGGATCGGCGGTGAAGTCGCCCGGGTGGCTGCGCTGATAGTGCTTCCACGCCGCGAGGCCGCAGCCCGCGACGACGAGCACGGAGATCAGGACGAACGCGATCAGTGCGGCGCGCTCGCGGAAGGGGCGGCGCGCGGGCCCGTCGGGGGGTGTGGTCACCGCGGCAGCATAGGGGCCGGGCCGGGGAGCTGCGTAAACGTTTCTGCTAACCCTCGTCCGGCCGTCCCCGCCCGTCCCCGCCCGTCCCCGGCGGAACGGCGCCGCGCCCGCGCACCCGCCGGCCCGGCCCGTACGCGAAGGCGGCAGCGGCCCCCTGCCGCGCGACGTTCCCGCGCCGCGCCACCCGCGACAGCGGGGGCGGCGCAGCGCGTGGCGGCGCCGGTGGCACACTGGCCGGTGTTCAGCCGAAGGGGAGTACGTCTTGTCCATGTTCAGCAACCTGCGCCGGGTCGTGCGCCGCAGCTACCGGCGGGCCGTAGACCTCAGCCACCCGGCCCGGTCCCCGCTCGGCAGCGCCGTGGTCAACTGCCTGGTCTACCGCAACGGCGAACGGCAGGACGGCTGCGCCGACGTCGGCGAGGCGCTGAGGCGGGTCCGCAAGACGGGCGACGCGTTCGTCTGGATCGGCTTGCACGAGCCGCCGCAGACCGAGCTCGCCGGGCTCGCGGAGCTGTTCGGTCTCCACCCCCTCGCGGTCGAGGACGCGGTCCACGCGCATCAGCGTCCCAAGATCGAGCGCTACGACGAGACCCTCTTCGCGGTCTTCAAGACCGTGCGCTACGTGGAGCACGAGGAACTGACCGCGACGAGCGAGGTCGTGGAGACCGGCGAGCTCATGGCGTTCGCCGGTGAGGACTTCGTCATCACCATCCGGCACGGCGGCCGAGGCACCCTCGGGCCGGTCCGCGAGGCCCTGGAGGCCGATCCCGAGCAACTGGCCAAGGGGCCGGTCGCCGTCCTGCACGCGATGGCCGACCACGTGGTCGACGAGTACGTGGCCGTCACGGACGCGGTGCAGAACGACATAGACGACGTCGAGACCATGGTGTTCAGCGAGCACGGCGGCCGCGGCGACGCAGGCCGGATCTACCAGCTCAAGCGCGAACTGCTGGAACTGCGACGGGCGGTGGGCCCGCTGAGCCGACCGCTCCACCAGCTGAGCACGCAGCCGATAACGGTCATCCCGCCGGAGATGCGCACGTACTTCCGTGACGTCGCCGACCATCTGACCCGCGCCACCGACCAGATCGGCGCCTACGACGCCCTCCTCGACTCGATCCTCCAGGCCCACCTCGCGCAGGTGACCGTCGCCCAGAACGAGGACATGCGCAAGATCACCGCCTGGGCGGCCATCGTCGCCGTCCCCACGATGGTCTGCGGCGTCTACGGCATGAACTTCGACCACATGCCGGAACTGCACTGGACTTACGGATATCCCCTCGTGCTCGGCGTGATGGCCGTGGCCTGCTTCGTCATCTACCGGGGGTTCCGCCGCAACGGCTGGCTCTGAGCGCGGGTTCGTCCGCGCGTGTCCCCGCCCGGCGAGGGCGGGGACACGGCGGCGGCGAGCGAAATCCCGGTGGACCGGCCGCCGGTCCCGGATAGGGTCCGCCCATCGGTCGTGCGGTACGGGAATCGCGGAACAGGCGGGTCGAGCATGGAGTCGGGCACGGAGTCGGGCACGGAGCGGGCGAGGGTGGCGGCGACGGCCGAACTGGTCGGGGAGCGCGTGCGGCTGGAGCCGCTGGAACTCCGTCACCACGACGGGCTGTGCGACGCGGTTCGCGAAGGCAGCCTGTGGGAGCTCGCGGTGACGATCGTCCCGCACCCGGACGAGGTCCGCGGCTTCATCGAGGACGCGGTCGCGGCGCGTGCGGAGGGCACGCAGATCCCGTACGCCACGGTGGACGCGGCGACGGGGCGGGTCGTCGGCTCGACCCGGCTGATGATGATCAACACCACGCACCGGCGGCTGGAGATCGGCTGGACCTTCCTCGCCGCCTCCCGGCAGGGGACCGGCGTGAACGCCGAGGCGAAGCTGCTGATGCTGACGCACGCCTTCGAGGCGATGGGGATGAACCGGGTCGAGCTGCTCACGGACGTGCGCAACGCGAAGTCGCGGGCGGCGATCGAGCGGCTCGGCGCAACCCAGGAGGGCGTGATGCGCCACCACATGATCATGCGGGACGGCTGGATCCGGGACACGGCGCTGTACGCCATCACGCGCCCGGAGTGGCCGGAGGTGAAGCGGGCCCTGGAGGCCCGGCGTTCCGCGGGGCCCGCCCCGGGGCCCCCCCCCGGGCCCCCCGCCCGCCGCCGGGGGGCGGGGGAGACAACACAGAAAAACAAAAACCCCCACTATTTAAAAGGGATATG
>NZ_JBEXOV010000135.1:0-16098 GCF_040611715.1 Streptomyces sp. NPDC006544
ACGGAACGGCTTCCTCCGGTACGGCCCGGCCGGGAGACAACACTGCCCCGGACGCGGTGAGCGACCGGGGCAGTGCAGAGATTTCAGATGGCGTCGGTGCCCCTATGGGCTAGCCGACGACCTTCTTCAGGGCGTCACCCAGGGCGTCCGCCTCGTCCGGAGTCAGCTCGACGACGAGCCGACCGCCGCCCTCGAGCGGTACGCGCATGACGATGCCCCGCCCCTCCTTGGTGACCTCGAGCGGGCCGTCGCCCGTCCGCGGCTTCATGGCCGCCATGCTCGTTCCCCTTCCTGAAACCAGCTCATCGTCAGCCGACGGCCCCGTTCAGGCGCCTAGTACCCGGCATCGAACACATTGCTTCCAGGCCATTATCCCGCATGTCAGGACCCGATGACCAACATCGGGTGGGAACGCTTGCGCAACGCGCTCGACCAAAACCACTCATTTCGGGGATCTGCCTGCGATACTTCGCCGCCGCACACAGAGACTGGCGTCCGGATCGTTTGACGCACATCACATGTGGAACCGGGTCCCGGTCCGCCATGCTGGCCCTTGCACCGGCCAGTACCGGCCGGTAGCCAGCCCGCGAAGAAGGGGGACCCCGGCATGGCCGACAGCGTGCTCTACGAAGTGACCGACGGACTCGCGACCATCACGATCAACCGTCCCGAAGCCATGAACGCCATGAACACCGAGACCAAGGTGGCGCTGCGCGACGCGGTGACGGCGGCCGGCGCGGACACGGCCGTACGGGCGGTCCTGCTCACCGCGGCCGGCAACCGGGCGTTCTGCGTCGGTCAGGACCTCAAGGAGCACATCGGGTCGCTCACGGCCGACCGTGAGAACGGTTCCTCGCTCACCATGAACACGGTCGCGGAGCACTACAACCCGATCGTCCGGGCGCTCACGGACATGCCGAAGCCGGTGGTCGCGGGCGTGAACGGCGTCGCGGCGGGCGCGGGCTTCGGCTTCGCCCTGGCGGCGGACTTCCGGGTGGTCGCGGACACGGCCTCCTTCAACACCTCCTTCGCCGGGGTCGCCCTGACGGCCGACTCGGGCGTCTCCTGGACGCTCCCCCGCCTGATCGGGGGCTCGCGCGCCTCGGACCTGCTGCTCTTCCCCCGCTCGGTGAAGGCCCCGGAGGCGCTGGAACTGGGCATCGCGAACCGTGTCGTCCCCTCGGACGAGCTGGCCGCCGAGGCGGCCGCGGTGGCCCGCCGGCTGGCGCAGGGCCCCACGGTCGCGTACGCCGCGCTGAAGGAGTCCCTGGCGTACGGCGCCTCCCGCTCCCTGGCCGAGGCGCTGGAGCACGAGGAGACCCTCCAGGCCCGTGCCGGGGCCTCCCAGGACCACGCGATCGCCGTCGACGCGTTCCTCTCGAAGCAGCCTCCGACGTACCTGGGCCGCTAGGCCCCGCCCAGGTGCCCGGTCGGCCCGCACCCGCAGGCGGGTGCGGGCCGACCGGGCACCATCGGCACCGTCGGGACCGAAGGGACCGTCAGACGAGGTCCCGGGCCACGCAGCTGCCCAGGTGGTCGTTGACCAGGCCGCAGGCCTGCATCAGCGCGTACGCCGTCGTCGGACCGACGAAGCGGATGCCCTCCTTCTTCAGCGCCTTCGCCAGCGCCGTCGACTCCGGCGTCACCGCCGGGATCTCCGTCGTCGTCCTCGGCGCGGCACGGCCGGAGCCCGCCGGCCCGGGGGCGTGGGACCAGATCAGCCGGTCCAGGTCCCCCGGCCCCCACCCCACCAGGGTCTTCGCGTTGGCCAGGGTCGCCTCGATCTTCAACCGGTTGCGGATGATCCCCTCGTCACCGAGCAGCCGCTCCACGTCCGCCGCCCCGAACTCCGCGACCGCCGCGATCTCGAAGCCCGCGAACGCCGTCCGGAACCCCTCCCGCTTGCGCAGGATCGTCAGCCACGACAGGCCCGACTGGAACGCCTCCAGGCACAGCCGCTCGTACAGCGCGTCGTCCCCGTGGACCGGACGGCCCCACTCCGTGTCGTGGTACGCCACGTAGTCCACCGTGGCCAGCCCCCACGGGCACCGCAGCCCTCCGTCGGGCCCCGCGACCGCCCCGCTCACCGCGCACCGCCCTTGGTCAGGTCCACCGCGGCCGCACCGGAAGCACCGGAAGCACCGGAAGCACCGGAAGCACCCTTACCGGAAGCTCCGGCACCGGCACCCGCGCTGAGCTCCGCGATCCGCGCGTCCCGCTCCGCCAGCTCCGCCGCCAGCCGTTCCAGCACGTCGTCCACCTCGGCCATCCGGTACCCCCGCGGAGCCACCGGAAGCCGCAGTTCGTCGATGTCCGCGCGGACCACCGGTCGGTTCTCCGGCAGGCCGTCGGACACCCGGTCCGGTTCGGCCTCCGGAAGCACGGCCTCCGATCCGCCGCCGGCAACCGCCAGGGTGACCGCGGCGACGACCACGACCAGCGCGATGAGCAAGAACGCGAACACGATCAACTCCCCTGAGAAGACTCCGACCCTCAGGTTAAGGTCGCAGACGAGGCGCATGGGCCGCCGAAGGAGGAAAGAGCAGGATGCTGCGACTGGGCAGGCGCGAGTTCGACACCCACGAGCCGGTGATCATGGCCATCGTGAACCGGACCCCTGATTCCTTCTACGACCAGGGCGCGACCTTCCGCGACGAGCCGGCGCTGGACCGGGTGGAGCAGGCGGTCGCCGAGGGCGCCGCGATCATCGACATCGGCGGGGTCAAGGCCGGTCCGGGCGAGCACGTGGACGCGGCGGAGGAGGCCCGGCGGACGGTCGGCTTCGTCGCCGAGGTGCGCCGCCGCCACCCCGACGTGGTCATCAGCGTCGACACCTGGCGGCACGAGGTCGGCGAGGCGGTCTGCGAGGCCGGGGCCGACGTGCTGAACGACGCGTGGGGCGGGGTCGACCCGAAGCTCGCGGAGGTCGCCGCGCGCCACGGCGCGGGCATCGTCTGCACCCATGCGGGCGGGGCCGAGCCGCGGACCCGGCCGCACCGGACCTCGTACGAGGACGTCATGGAGGACATCCTGCGCGTCACCGTCGGGCTCGCCGAACGCGCGGCCTCGCTGGGCGTCCGGCGGGACGCGATCATGATCGATCCGGGGCACGACTTCGGGAAGAACACCCGCCACTCCCTGGAGGCCACCCGCCGCCTCGCGGAGATGACCGACACGGGCTGGCCGGTCCTGGTCTCCCTGTCCAACAAGGACTTCGTCGGCGAGACCCTCGACAAGCCGGTCAAGGAACGCCTCCTCGGCACCCTGGCGACCACGGCGGTCTCCGCCTGGCTGGGCGCCCGGGTCTACCGCGTCCACGAGGTGGCGGAAACCAGGCAGATCCTCGACATGGTGGCCTCCATCCAGGGCCACCGTCCCCCGGCCGTCGCCCGGCGCGGCCTCGCCTGAGCCCGCGGCCCGGCCCGGCCCGGCGGGCCGGACCGGCCGCACCTCCTACTTGCCGACTTCCTTCGTCACCAGCGCGATCGCCTCATCCACGTCGTCCGTGACGTGGAAGAGGTACAGGTCCCGCTCCGAGGCCTTGCCCTGCGCGATGACCGTGTTCTTCAGCCAGTCGACGAGCCCGCTCCAGTACTCCGTGCCGAACAGCACGATCGGGAAGCGGGTGATCTTCTGCGTCTGGACCAGGGTCAGGGCCTCGAACAGCTCGTCCAGCGTGCCGAGGCCACCGGGCAGGACCACGAAGCCCTGGCTGTACTTCACGAACATCGTCTTGCGGACGAAGAAGTAGCGGAAGTTCAGCCCGAGGTCGACGTGCTGGTTCAGCCCCTGCTCGAAGGGGAGCTCGATGCCCAGGCCCACCGAGATGCCGTTGGCCTCCCGCGCGCCCTTGTTGGCCGCCTCCATCGCGCCGGGACCGCCGCCCGTGATGACCGCGAAGCCGGCGTCGACGAGCGCGCCGCCGATCCGCACGCCGGCCTCGTACTCCGCCGATCCCGCCGGGGTCCGTGCCGAGCCGAACACGCTGATCGCCGGCGGCAGCTCCGCGAGCGTGCCGAAGCCCTCGATGAACTCCGACTGGATGCGCAGGACCCGCCACGGATCGGTGTGCACCCACTCGGAGGGCCCGGCCGAATCCAGCAGCCGCTGGTCCGTCGTACTGCCGGCCTGCACCTGGCTCCGCCTGCGCAGCACCGGTCCGAGCTGCTGCTCCTCGGGCCGGCGACGAGCGCCCCCTTCGGGAATGGCGTGGTTGCCCATGATGTGCTCCCTCCTGCTGATCGTTGGATCAGGGTAGGCGCACCGAGGTGACGAGAAGCGGAATTCAGGTGGTCAGCCAGGCGCGGAGTCGTTCCTCGCAGTGGAGGATCGCCTTCGTCTCCACGCGCTCGTCGACCTTGTGGGCCAACAGGGCGTCGCCCGGGCCGTAGTTGACCGCCGGGACGCCCAGGGCGCTGAAGCGGGAGACGTCCGTCCAGCCGAACTTCGGCATGGCGTGGCCGCCGACGGCCTCCATGAAGGCCGCGGCGGCCGGGTGCGAGAGGCCGGGCAGCGCGCCGGGCGAGGAGTCGTCGACCACGAACTCGTCGATCTCGCAGCCCGCGAAGACCTCCCGTACGTGGGCCAGGGCCTCGGCCTCGCTGCGGTCCGGGGCGTAGCGGTAGTTGACCGTCACCGTGCACGCGTCGGGGATGACGTTGTTGGCGACGCCGCCCTCGATGCGGACCGCGTTGAGGCCCTCGTGGTACTCGAGGCCGTCGATCACCGGCTTGCGCGGCTCGTAGGCGGCGAGCCGGGCGAGGACCGGGCCCGCCGTGTGGATCGCGTTGGAGCCCATCCAGCTGCGCGCGGAGTGGGCCCGCTCGCCGGCCGTGCGCAGCAGCACGCGCAGGGTGCCCTGGCAGCCGCCCTCGACCTCGGCGTTCGACGGTTCCAGCAGGACCGCGAAGTCGCCGGTCAGCCAGTCGGGGTGGGCCGCGGCGACCTTGCCCAGGCCGTTGAGGTCGGCGGCGACCTCTTCCTGGTCGTAGAAGACGAAGGTGAGGTCGCGGTTGGGTTCGGGCACGGTCGCGGCGATGCGCAGCTGCACGGCGACGCCGGACTTCATGTCGGTGGTGCCGCAGCCCCACAGGACGTCGTTCTCGTCGAGGCGCGAGGGCACGTTGCCGGCGATCGGCACGGTGTCGAGGTGGCCGGCCAGGACGACGCGTTCGGCGCGGCCGAGGTGGGTGCGCGCGACGACGTTGTTGCCGAAGCGGTCCACGGTCAGGTGCGCCAGGCCGCGCAGCGCGCGTTCCACGAGGTCGGCGAGTACCTCCTCGTCGCCGCTCACGGAGGGGATGTCGACGAGCCGGGCGGTCAGCTCGGCGGCGTCCTGGGTGAGGTCCAGCTCGGATTCGGGCATGGAGCTGACCCTAACGCGCGGCTGCGGCGGCGGCCCGTCCGTCCGGCCGGTGGACGCGCCGGGGGGCTCAAGTACGGTGGGCGGCGTGTCGCAGACCGATCAGTCCCGTCCTCGCCGCCGCCGTCGCCCGCTCCGCTGGGCTGCGGGATTCCTCGTGCTGATCGCGGTCGCGGGCTACTTCGTCCTGCAGCGCAGTTCCAACGGCGGGGGCGGCGCGCCCTACTGCACGGCCTCGGTGAACGCCATGGGCGGCGGCAAGGGCGAGAGCGGCCAGTACTACGAGATGTCCACCGAGCAGGCGGCGAACGCGACGACGATAGCCGCCGTGGGCGTCTCCAAGGGGATGCCGGACCGGGCCGTGACGATCGCGCTGGCGACGGCGATGCAGGAGTCGGCGCTGCGCAACCTCGATCACGGCGACCGGGACTCGCTGGGCCTGTTCCAGCAGCGGCCCTCCCAGGGCTGGGGCACGCCCGCGCAGATCATGGACCCGGTGTACTCGGCGGGGATCTTCTACGACCGGCTGGCCGAGGTCAAGGGCTACTCGCGCCTCCCGCTGACGGTGGCCGCACAGAAGGTCCAGCTCAGCGCCTTTCCGCAGGCGTACGCGAAGCACGAGCCGGACGCGACCGTGCTGACGTCGGCCTTCGTCGGCGGCGGCCACCTGGCCTGTACGGGGCCCGCGCCCAGCGAGCCCGGCGATCCGGCGAAGGTACGGACGGAGCTGGCCCGGCTGCTCGGCAAGAGCGGGCTCCAGACGGTGCAGACGGTGCCCGCGGAGCCGGTCGCGGCCGGTGACGGCCGCAAGGCCGTCCCGGAGTCCGAGGTGATGCTGGCGGCGAAGCGCGACGGCGGCGAAGCGGCGGCGCGCGCGGGCCGGGTGCTCGCACAGTGGGCGGTGGCCCATTCCGGCGGGCTGTCCATCGCACGGGTCTCCTACGCCCCCCACCTGTGGATCGCGGGCAAGGACGGCGACCGCTGGCAGGACAAGGGCGCGGCCGGGGCGAAGGGCGGCAACGGCGCGGATGCGGCTCCCGCGGTCCCGGGCGAGGTACGGATCTTCGTGCGCGGCTGAACCGTCCGCCCGCCTTGCTGCCCGGCCGCGCCCGGGACCGCCCGCTCAGCCGTGCGATCCGTCCCCCGTGCGGGGGTGACCCGCGGGGCGGACGTGCGGGCCCTGAAGGGCACACAAGCGCAGGTCGGCGCACATCCAATGCGGTTGTCGCGGAAGCCGATTAAACGATGCGTTACTGATCCTTTACCCATGGGCTCCGCAACTCACCCACCCCCGGGAGCGGTTGTACCGGCGTACTCAGCCGCTACCGCTTAGGAGCAACATGTCCCTCCCCCTGACCCGCCGGATCGCCCGTACCGCGCTGCTCCTCGCAGCCGGGGCAGCGCCCGTGGTCGGTGCGGCCGGTGCGGCCAGCGCCGCGGGCCTGGAGTCCGTGCCGCAGCTGGGCGCGCTCACCGCCCCGGACACCGCGGCCCCCACCGTCGACGGCACCGCCGCGACGGCCGCGGAGACCACGGGCGCGGCCACGGAGACCGCGGGTGCCGCGACCAAGGCCCTCCCGGCCGTCCCGGCCGCCCCCGCCGACCTGACCGGCACGGCGGGCTCCCTCCTCGGCGGGCTCCCGGCGGGCGGCCTCCCCGGCGGTCTTCCGGGCGGCCTCCCCGGTGGTCTCCCGGGCGGGCTCCCCGGTCTGGGCTAGCCGTCGGCCACAGGAACACCGAGGGGGCCGGGAGCACGAACTCCCGGCCCCCTCGGGCTGTTCACCGGCGACGGTTCAGGCCAGCCGCTTGACCGCCGCCTCGACCCGCTCGTCCGTGGCCGTGAAGGCCACGCGGACGTGGCGCGCGCCCGCCTCGCCGTAGAAGTCGCCCGGCGCGACCAGGATGCCCAGGTGCGCCAGGTGGTCGACGGTGTCCCAGCAGGGCTCGTCGCGCGTCACCCACAGGTAGAGGCTGGCCTCGCTGTGCTCGACGCGGAAGCCGTGCGCCTCGAGGGCCGTGCGCAGCGCCGCGCGGCGGGCCGCGTAGCGCACGCGCTGCTCCTCGACGTGCGCGTCGTCGCCGAGCGCCGCCACCGTGGCCGCCTGCACCGGGGCCGGGGTCATCATGCCGCCGTGCTTGCGGATCTGCAGCAGCTCGCCCAGGACTTCGGCGTCGCCGGCGATGAAGGCCGCCCGGTATCCGGCCAGGTTGGAACGCTTGGAGAGCGAGTGGACGGCGACGAGGCCCTCGTAGGAGCCTCCGCAGACGTCGTCGTGGAGCACGGAGACGGGCTCGGCGTCCCAGCCCAGCTCCAGGTAGCACTCGTCGCTGAAGATCAGGATCCCGTGCTCGCGCGCCCAGGCCACGATCCGGACCAGCTCCTCCTTGGGGAGGACCGCGCCGGTGGGGTTGGACGGGGAGTTGAGCCACAGCAGCTTCACGCGGGCCGGGTCGAGGTCGGCGGTCGGGTCGTCGTAGACCACGGGCTCGGCGCCGCACAGCCGCGCGCCGACCTCGTACGTCGGGTACGCGAGCCGGGGGTACGCGACCTGGTCGCCGGCCCCGAGGCCGAGCTGGGTCGGCAGCCAGGCCACCAGTTCCTTGGAGCCCACGACCGGCAGGACGTTGCGGTGCCCGGCGGCGCTCGCGCCGAGGCGGCCGCGCACCCATCCGGTGATCGCGTCGCGCAGGGCGGCCGTGCCCCACACCGTGGGGTAGCCCGGGGAGTCGGCGGCCTCGACCAGGGCGCGCTGGATCAGCTGCGGCACCGGGTCGACGGGCGTGCCGACGGACAGGTCGACGATACCGTCGGCGTGGGCCGCCGCCGTCGCCTTGTAGGGCTCCAGCTTGTCCCAGGGGAAGACGGGAAGACGGGCTGAGACTGCGGCCACGATGCGCTCTTTTCGCTTTCCGGGTGTTCCGTGCGTTCCAGGTGTTCTACAGGTACCGCGGGGTGAAACGCGTCGGTCCCGTCCGGCTGCGAGGCCGAACGGGACCGAGGGGCGCTCAGGCGGTACCGACCGTCAGTGGCTCGGGTTGATGTCCGCCGGCAGCGCTGCGATGAAGGGGTGGTCGCGCTCGATCAGGCCGAGCTTGGAAGCACCACCGGGCGAACCGAGCTCGTCGAAGAACTCGACGTTCGCCTTGTAGTAGTCCTTCCACTCCTCCGGAGTGTCGTCCTCGTAGAAGATGGCCTCGACCGGGCATACCGGCTCACACGCACCACAGTCGACGCACTCGTCCGGGTGGATGTACAAGGACCGCTGGCCCTCGTAGATGCAGTCGACGGGGCACTCTTCGATGCATGCCTTGTCCTTGACGTCGACACAAGGCTCCGCGATGACGTAGGTCACGCTCTCGTTCCTCCTCGGTAGGGCTTTCCATATCGCGCGGGAGCGCGGCGTCGTCGATGCCCGCCTCTAGTATCTCCGTTCCCGGGCACGATCCGAACAGGAGGGGCGGACAGAGCTGTGGAATTCACTGCCGGCGGACGGCTGGAGATCCGGATTACACCATCTGACGTGGGTAAACGTGTCTCTGTACGACGGGTGGAGCGCGGGTTGGGCGGAGCCCCCTCGTTCACGGACACGGTAGGGGTTCTCACATCCTGGGACACCGGTGTGGTGACGATCACACGCAGGACCGGTGAGCGCGTCCGCATCGCGGAATCCGCGCTGGTCGCGGGCAAGGTCGTGCCCGCCGCGCCGGCCCGCCGCAGGGGCCCCGCGGCCTCCTTCGGGGAGCTCGCGCGGGTCTGCGCGCGGGCCTGGCCGCCGCTGGAGAGCGAGCCGCTGGGCGAGTGGACGCTGCGCGCGGCCGGCGGGTTCACCCGGCGGGCCAACTCCGTGCTGCCGCTCGGTGATCCCGGGATACCGCTGGGCGAAGCACTCGCGCGAGTGACCTCCTGGTACGCCCGGAGGGGACTTCCGGCGTACGTCCAGGCCGCCACGGGGGCCGAGGGCACCGACGAGCTGCTGTGTGCGGAGCTCGCGGACCGGGGCTGGGACCGGGAGGTCTCGGCGGAGGTGCGGACCGGCGGGCTGGCGGCGCTGGCGGACGTGGAGGACCGGGTGCTCGCCGTCGCCGGCGAGGTACGGCTGACCCGCGCCCCGGACGAGGAGTGGCTCGCCCGCTACGGGAGGGTCGAGGATCCGCAGGTCGCCCGGCGGGTGCTGACGGCGGGCCCGTCGGTGTGGTTCGCGGCGCTGCCCGGCCGGGCGATCGGTCGGCTCGCGGTCGACGGCCGGTGGGCGGGCTTCGCGGCGGTCGAGGTCGATCCGGAGCACCGGCGCCAGGGCCACGCGAGGGCCGTGATGGCGGCGCTGGCACTGCGCGCGCTGGAGGAGGGTGCCTCGGCGGCCTGGCTGCAGGTGGAGGGCGGCAACGCCGCGGCGCGGGCGCTGTACGAGGCGATGGGCTTCTCGGTCCACCACAGCTACCACCACTACCGGCAGGTGGCGGCGTGAGCACGGAATCCTGGCGCGAGCGGTTCGCGGCGGAGGCCCGGGCGGAGCGGCCGGACCTGTCGGCGCTGTGCCTGCTGCTCGCCACGGAGGGCGATCCCGAGCTGGACGAACGGGCCATGGACTGGGCGCAGATCGAGCTGGACCGGCTGGCCGGGATGCTGCCGTACGGGCTGCGGGACGCGCGTGCGTGGGCCTCGGCCGTCACCGAACTGCTGGGCGGGCGGATGGGGTTCCACGGGACCCCGTCCGACTACGACCGGCTCCAGTCCTCGTTCCTGCACGAGGTGCTGCGTCGGCGCCGGGGGCTGCCGATCCTGCTGTCCGTCGTCTGGATGGAGGTGGCCCGGCGGGCCGGGGCCCCGGTGTACGGACTGGCCCTGCCGGGGCACTTCGTCGTGGGGTTCGGGGATCCGGAGGAGGGCGTGGTCGTCGATCCCTTCGCGGGAGGCGCCTCGCTGGGCGCGGGTCCGGCGGAGCTGGCGGACGGGCCCCGGATCGCGGCGCGGACCCTGGACATCGTCCTGCGCGTCCTGAACAACATCCGCGCGTGGGCCTCGGCCCGTCCGGAGCACTCCGCGGTGGCCCTGTGGGCGCTGGACCTGGCGCTGCTCCTGCCCTCGCATCCGGCGGCGCTGCGGTACGCACGGGCGAAGGTGCTCGTGGAGCGGGGCGATTTCGCCAACGGGGCGGCGGAACTGGAGTCCTACGCGCTGATCGTGGACGTGATCGACCCGCCGGCGGCCGGCCGCATCCGCGCGGAGGCCGTGTCGGCCAGGGCGCTGCTGAACTGAGGGCTTGCAGGGACGGGGCCCCCGCGGCCCGGACGGACTCCTAGAGCCAGCCCTTCTCCCGGGCCACGCGCACCGCTTCGGCGCGGTTGCGGGCCGCCAGCTTCTGGATGGCCGTCGAGAGGTAGTTGCGGACCGTGCCCTGGGACAGGTGGAGGAGCACGGCCAGTTCCGCGTTGGTCGCGCCCGACTCCGCCTCCCGCAGGATCTCCCGCTCGCGGTCGGTCAGCGGGTTCGCGCCCTCCGCGAGCGCAGCCGCCGCCAGGGTGGGGTCGATGACG
Organism: Streptomyces sp. NPDC006544; assembly: GCF_040611715.1. Taxonomy (NCBI): domain Bacteria; kingdom Bacillati; phylum Actinomycetota; class Actinomycetes; order Kitasatosporales; family Streptomycetaceae; genus Streptomyces; species Streptomyces sp. NPDC006544. The sequence continues at coordinate 10,898 of NZ_JBEXOV010000135.1, forward strand.
CGCTCGCCCGCCAGCACCTTGCGCACCGCCGCCGCCAGTTGGGCGGCGGGCGCGTCCTTGACCAGGAAGGCGGAGGCACCCGCCTCCATCGCGCCGCGGAGGTAGCCGGGGCGGCCGAAGGTGGTGAGGACGACGATCCGCAGCGCGGGGACGGCCTCCCGCAGGGCCGCGGCCGCCTCGATGCCCGTCATACCCGGCATCTCGATGTCCAGCAGGGCGACGTTCACGTCGTGGGACCGGGCCGCCGCGACCACCTCGTCGCCGCGGGCGACCTGGGCCAGCACCTCGATGTCCGGCTCCAGCCCGAGGAGGGCCGCCAGGGCCTCGCGGACCATGGACTGGTCCTCCGCGAGGAGGATCCGGATCGGGCGTGGGGTCATGAGCCCGATCCTAGGGGGGCGCGTGCCAGGAGCCGGAAACCGGCCCCGCCCCGGTCGCGCTGCCCGGCCGGGCCCGCGGTCAGGGTGCCGCCCACTGCCTCGAGCCGTTCCGTCAGGCCCGTCAGGCCGTTGCCGGCGACGGCCGGGCCGCCCGCGCCGTCGTCGGTGACCGTCAGCTCCGCCACCGGACCGGCCAGGGTCTGGACGACGGTCAGGGTCACCGTGCAGCGCTTCGCGCCGCTGTGCCGGACCACGTTGGTGACGGCTTCGCGCAGCGCCCAGGCGAGCGCCGCCTCGGTCTCCTCCGGGAGTTCCTCCGCCCAGTCGCCGGGCAGGTCCACCAGGATCCCGGCCGCCGTCAGCGCGGTCCGCGCGCCCGCCAGTTCGCCCGGCAGCGTCGGCCTGCGGTAGCCGCTCACGGCCTCCCGTACGTCGACCAGCGCCTGCCGGCTGACCTGCTCGATGTCGGCGACCTGGCGGGCGGCCGCCTCGGGCCGGTCCGGCAGCATCCGGCCCGCCAGCTCGCTCTTGAGCGTGATCAGCGACAGCGAGTGGCCCAGCAGGTCGTGCAGGTCCCGGGCCATCCGCAGCCGTTCCTCGTTGGCCGCGAGCTGCGCCACCGTGGCCCGCGCCTGGCGCAGTTCGATGGTGGTGCGGATCATCGCGCGTATGCCGACCATCGCGAACCCGCCCATCAGGGACGGGATCAGCAGTCCGGCCAGGTACGCGTCGCCGCCGGGCACCGCGAGGGCGGTGAGCGTCAGCAGCGCGGTCGCTCCGGGGACGGTCCAGCGGGAGATCTCTCCGGGGAGGGCGGCTCCGGAGGAGATGGACACGTAGACGAAGAGCACCAGCCATTCGCGGCCGAGGGTCAGCGACAGGAGCGTGGCCTGGGCGGCGAGGACCGCCACCGAGAACAGGACCCGGCGGGTGTCCATCTGCCGGGCGGTGCGGAAGACGAGGATCAGGTACCAGGCGACGAAGGCCGCGAGGCCCAGGCCGCCGAGCAGCCGGGCCCCGAGGGAGTGGCCGCCGCGCAGGAGGTCGGTGACGGGGGCGCTGAGGTAGAAGAGCCAGAGGCCGATCCACAGCGATTTCACCATCTTCTGCCGCCGGTTCTGCGGCGGGACCCCGACCCGGGTCGAGCCCGGGAACAGAATCGGTTCCTCGGTCACGGCCCTCGCCCCGTCCCCCGTCACGGCCCTCGCCCCGTCCCTCGCCCCGTCCCTCGTCACGTCCCCCGTCACGCCTCGCGCCGCCCTTCCCGTCGCTCCCCCGGATGCCGGGCCACCGCTCACGGTCGTCACGCCTTCAGCGAGTCCTTGCGGTAGAGCCAGGCGGCGGCACCAGTGAACAGTACGAAGTACACGGCGAGGATCGCCACGTCCTTGGCGTGCGGCGCGCCGCCCAGCTCGATGGCCTGGCCGAGTCCTGCGTAGGCGTGGGTGGGGAGCCATGCGCAGATGTCGCGCAGCCACTGCGGGAAGTTGGCGGTGGGCATCCACAGGCCGCCGAGGATGGAGAGGCCGAAGTAGCAGAGCATCGTGACGGGGCGGACGGTGTCGCCGCTCGCGAGATAGCCGAGGGCGACTCCGAGGGCCGCGAAGACGAGGCTGCCGGCCCAGATGGAGCCGGTGAGGGCGAGCCACTGCCACAGCTCGAACCGGACTCCCTTGACCCCCGCGGCGACGGCGAAGACCACGAGGATGGCGGGGAGCGAGAGCACCCCGGCGCTGGCGGTCTTGGCGATGACGTAGCCGCGGCCGGGCAGCGAGGTGAGGCGCAGCTGGCGGACCCAGCCGGCCTCGCGCTCCTTGGCGATGCGCTCGCTGTTGCCCATGAGGACGGCGGTCAGGGCGCCGAAGGAGGCCATCGCCACCATGTAGAACGCGGGCATGGCCAGGTCGGTGCCCATGACCTTGGTCGTGCCGTTCAGCGTGCCGCCGAGCATCAGGAAGAGGGCGGCCGGGTAGAGCACGGTGAAGAACATGTACTTCTTGTTGCGCAGGGCGCGGGTGATCTCGAGCGTGACGAGTTTCGTCGTTCCGGTGCTGCTGTTCATGACGCGTCGGCCTCCTCGGCCTCGGTGAGGGCGATGAAGGCCTGCTCCAGGCCCAGGCCCGCGACCTCCAGATTGCGGGGGTAGGCCCCGAGGGCGTACACGGCGTGGACGGTGGCGTCGGCGTCGCTGGACTGGAGCCGGACGGTGTCGCCGTGCCGCTCGAAGACCGTCAGGTGGGGGAGCTCGCGCAGGGCGCGCTCGTCCACCGAGCCCTCGGTGAGGTCGAAGGCGATCCGGCGGGCGCCGGCCTTCGCCTTGATCTCGGCGGCGGTGCCGTCGGCGAGGAGCCGGCCCTTGCTCAGGACCAGGACCCGGTCGGCGATCGCGTCCGCCTCCTCCAGGTAGTGCGTGGCGAACAGGACGGTACGGCCCTGGGCGGCCTGCTCGCGCATGGTGGCCCAGAAGGCCTGCCGGGCGGTGACGTCCATGCCGGTGGTCGGCTCGTCGAGCACGATCAGGTCGTTGTGCCCGGCCGTGGCGAGGGCGAAGCGCACGCGCTGCTCCTGGCCGCCGGAGAGCTTGTTGACCATCCGGCCCGCGATGTCGGAGATGCCGGCGAGGCCGAGCACCTGCTCGACCGGGTAGGGGCGGGGGTGCAGGGCGCAGGTGAGCGCGACCAGTTCGCGTACGGTCACGTCCTCCATCAGGCCGCCGGTCTGGAGCATCGCGCCGACCCGGCCGGCGGCGATGGCCTCGCGGGGGGTGGTGCCGAAGAGCCGGACCGAGCCGGAGTCGGCGGGGCGCAGACCGAGCAGCAGGTCGAGGGTGGAGGACTTGCCGGCTCCGTTGGGGCCGAGGAGGGCGACGGTCTCGCCGGGGTGCAGTTCGAGGGTGAGTCCGTCGACCGCCCGGACCGGGCCGTAGCTCTTGCTCACGTCGTGGAAGCTCACCACGGCGCCGCCGGCAACGCTGCCGGTGCCGGGTTCCGTGGCGGCGCGGGGCTGCGTCGCGGTCTTCGTCTTCATGGCTCAAGGTTCGCCCGTGCGGGGGTCCGTGCGGCAGTGTCCCGCGTCGTGACAGGCGCATGACGGATGTCATGCGGCGGAGGTGACGCGGATGCGCCGGAGCCCCTCCCCGGCATCCGGGGAGGGGCTCCGCACCGCGGCTTCGGGGGCGGCCCGTCAGCTCGCGTTGGTGTCGATGACCGCGGTCCGCTCGGCGGCCGTCTTGCCGCGCAGCGCCTTGCCGAGGGCTCCGGCGACGTCCTGCGGGGTGACGGCGGTCTTCTCGCCGGTACCGCGCGTGATGAGGACGCCGTCGAAGGTGTTCCCGTAGGTCGCCTTGAGCGCTTCCAGGTCGTACTTCTCGACGAGGTGGCCGTCCACGGCCTGCATGCTGAGGATCTTGGGCAGGGACTTGGCGCCGAAGGGCAGGGACTTGGCCCCCGCCTTGACCGTGGCGGGCGCCGACATGGCGGGCTCGGCGAACTCCTTCATGGCCCGGTCCAGTTCGGCCTGGTCGATGACCGGGTCCTTGGTGGCCACGGGCAGTTCGACCGGGGCCGCCTTCCCGGTGGCGACCATGTCGCGGAAGGCCTGCTTGACCAGGAGCATGGAGCCGTCCACGTCCAGGGTGGAGCCGGGCTTGCCCGCGACGGCGACGGGCTTGCCGGTGTCGAAGGTGATGGTGCCCTCGGTGACGGAACCGGCCGTGCCGGCCAGCTCCTGGAGGGCCACCTGCAGCTTCTCGTCGTCGGTGGGCAGGACGGGCTCGGCGGCGCGTTCGCTGCCGAAGAGGGAACCGATGACCGTGACGGGGTTGTAGTCGCTGCCCGCCGCGTTGCGGACGGTGGTCTGGCTGTCCAGGCTCAGGCCGGCCTTCTCGGGCTTCAGCTCGACCGGCTTGCCGCTGACGGTGAGCTGGAGCGGGCCGGCGGCGCGGTTGCCGAAGGCGGTCTGGAGCTTGGCGACGGCCTCGTCGCGGGTGCCGCCGATGTCGACGCCGAGGACGGTGGTGCCCTTGGGGACGTCGGAGTGGTTGAGGAGCAGGCCGGCGCCGTAGGCCACGCCGAAGAGCGCGAAGAGGCCGCCCCCGATGAGGACGAGCTTGTTGCGGCCCTTTTTGGCGGGCCGGGCGGGCGCCTTGGCCTTGTTGCCCGCGGGCGCCGGGGCGGGCGCGGCTTGCGCCGGGCCGGGGTCGGCGGCGGGGGTGGGGCGGGGGTACGCGGCGGACACGGAGCCCGGGTGCGGGTACGCGCCGGGGTCGCCGTCGCCGAGCTCGGGGCCGGGCCAGGTGGGCTCCTGCGCCCCGCCCACCGGTACGGTCCCCAGCGCGGGCCCGCCGGTCGGTCCGGCCGGGCCTCCCTGGCCGGACCCGTACACGGGCACCTCCTGGGTGCCGCCGACTCCGGGTCCGCCGGGGCGGTGCCCCGCGGGCACGTCGAAGCCGGGTCCCTGGCTGGGACCGGGGCCGACGCCGGAGCCGAAGACCTGCCCCGGGGCGCCCCCTTGGCCGGGCTGCGGGCCGGGGCCGGAGGGGGAGCCGAAGCTCTGGCCGGGGCCGACGCCCGCGTTCGAGCCGAAGCCCTGGCCGGGTCCGGGGCCTTGGCCGGGCCCGGAACCGGGGCGCTGACCGGGACCGGGGAAGCCCGGGCCCTGGCCGGGGCCCGCGGGGCCACCCGTACGGGGACCGGCGGAGCCGGCCGGCGGTGCGGCGTAGCCGGGGGTTCTTCGCCGGTTTCATCACCGAGAAGTCCCTGAGCGTGGACAACCTCTTCGTCTTCGTCCTGATCATGGCGACGTTCGCGGTCCCCTCGCAGC
>NZ_JBEXOV010000136.1:0-15346 GCF_040611715.1 Streptomyces sp. NPDC006544
CCGCCGCGCGGGGGTCCACCCCCGCGCGGCGGCTCCGCACACCGAACTACCGACAAGGCGGCAGCACATGGGTATGACGACTCCCCAGGTCGTCGTCCACCGGGACAAGGAGCTGATGGCCCAGGCCGCGGCGGCCCGGCTGATCACGAAGATCGTGGACGCGCAGGCGGCCCGCGGCAGTGCGTCCGTGGTCCTGACCGGCGGCCGCAACGGCAACGGCCTGCTGGCCGCGCTGGCCGCGGCCCCGGCCCGGGACGCGATCGACTGGTCCCGGCTGGACCTGTGGTGGGGCGACGAGCGGTACGTTCCCGCGGACGACCCCGAGCGCAACCACACCCAGGCCCGCGAAGCCCTCCTGGACGCCGTCCCGGTGGACCCCGCGCGGGTGCACGTCATGCCCGCCTCCGACGGCCCCTACGGGGACGACGTGGACGCGGCGGCCGCCGCGTACGCGCAGGAGCTCCGCACGGCCTCCAGCCCCGAGGACCACGGCCCGGTGCCCCGCTTCGACGTACTGATGCTGGGCGTCGGGCCGGACACCCACGTGGCTTCCCTGTTCCCCGAGCACCCGGCCTCCCGCGAGACCGAGCGCACGGTGGTGGGCGTGCACGGGGCGCCGAAGCCGCCGCCGACCCGGGTCTCGCTGACCCTCCCGGCGATCCGGGCCGCGCGCGAGGTGTGGCTCCTGGCGGCGGGCGAGGACAAGGCGGGCGCGGTGGCCATCGCCCTGGGCGGGGCCGGTCAGGTCCAGGCCCCGGCCGCCGCGGCCTACGGCCGCTCCCGGACCCTGTGGCTCCTGGACCGCGCGGCCGCCGCGAAGCTCCCGCCGGGCATGTATCCCCCGGCCTCCTCCTGATCCCGCGGACGAACGGGGCCCGCCCTCCATCCGGAGGGCGGGCTCTTTCACGTCCCCGGTCGGGGGCGCCGGTCAGCGGCCTCGGAGCGAGCGGTACGTCGCCACCAGCGCGCGCGTGGAGGCGTCGAGCCCGGTCACCTCTTCGCCGGTGACCAGCGCGGGCTCCAGCCGCTTCGCCAGGACCTTGCCGAGCTCCACGCCCCACTGGTCGAAGGAGTCGATGTTCCACACCGCGCCCTGGACGAACACCTTGTGCTCGTACAGCGCGATCAGCTGGCCGAGCACCGCCGGGGTCAGGTCGGCCGCCAGGATGGTCGTCGTCGGATGGTTGCCCGCGAAGGTCTTGTGCGGGACCAGCGACTCCGCGGCGCCCTCGGCCCTGACCTCGTCCGCCGTCTTGCCGAAGGCCAGCGCCTGCGTCTGTGCGAAGAAGTTCGCCATCAGCAGGTCGTGCTGGGCCGCCAGCGAGGGCGACAGCTCCTCCAGCGGACGCGCGAAGCCGATGAAGTCCGCGGGGATCACCCGCGTGCCCTGGTGGATCAACTGGTAGTAGGCGTGCTGCCCGTTGGTGCCCGGCGTCCCCCACACCACCGGTCCGGTCTGCCATTCCACCGGATTGCCCTGGCGGTCCACGGACTTGCCGTTGGACTCCATGTCCAGCTGCTGCAAGTACGCGGTGAAGCGAGACAGGTAGTGGCTGTAGGGCAGCACGGCGTGGGACTGCGCGTCGAAGAACGCCCCGTACCAGATCCCCAACAGGCCCATCAGCAGCGGCGCGTTCTCCTGCGGCGGCGCCGTGCGGAAGTGGTGGTCCATCTCCGCGAAGCCGTCGAGCAGCTCGCGGAAGGCGTCCGGACCGATCGCCACCATCAGGGAGAGGCCGATCGCCGAGTCGAAGGAGTAGCGCCCGCCGACCCAGTCCCAGAACTCGAACATGTTGGCCGGATCGATGCCGAAGTCGGTGACCTTCTCGGCGTTGGTCGACAGCGCCACGAAGTGCCGCGCCACGGCCGTCTGGTCGGCGCCGAGGCCGGCGAGCAGCCACTCGCGCGCGGAGGTGGCGTTGGTGATGGTCTCGATCGTCGTGAAGGTCTTCGACGCGATGATGAAGAGCGTCTGCTCCGGGTCCAGGTCCCGCACGGCCTCGTGCAGGTCCGCGCCGTCCACGTTGGACACGAAACGCAGGGTCAGGCCCCGGTCGGAGAAGGCGCGCAGGGCCTCGTACGCCATCGCCGGGCCCAGGTCGGAGCCGCCGATGCCGATGTTGACCACGTTCTTGATGCGCTTGCCGGTGAAACCGGTCCAGGCCCCCGAGCGGATCTGCTCGGAGAAGGCCGCCATCTTGTCGAGGACGGCGTGCACGCCGGGTACGACGTTCTCGCCGTCGACCTCGACGACCGCGCCCCTCGATGCGCGCAGCGCGGTGTGCAGGACCGCCCGGTCCTCGGTCGTGTTGATCTTCTCGCCCCGGAACATCGCCTCGCGCAGTTCCGCCACGCCCGTGGCCTGCGCGAGCTCCCGCAGCAGTGCCAGCGTCTCGTCGGTCACGAGGTGCTTCGAGTAGTCGATGTGCAGGTCCCCGGCGCGCAGGGTGTAGGTGGCGCCGCGGTCCGGATCCGCCTCGAACAGCTCTCGCAGATGCTTCTGTCCCAGCTCGTCCCGGTGCTTGCCGAGTGCCATCCACTGCGGCGTCCGGTTGAGCTTCGTTCGGCTGTCTGCATTCATCTCGGACATCAACCCACTTCTTCCGTCCTGTCGTGCCCCGCCGTTCCCCAACCTAAGGGATGGGAAGCGGCGCGACCGACACAAAGCAGCCCGGCCCGCGGGAGAAGAACTCTCCCGCGGGCCGGGCCCGGGTCGTACGCGTCGTCCGTCGGTGCGGCGTCAGATCTCGCCGCGGAGCTTGGCGAGCGCTTCGGCGAGAATTGCCTCGCCGTCGGCGTCCGTTCGCCTTTCCCGTACGTACGCCAGGTGCGTCTTGTACGGCTCGGTGCGCGGCGGCGCCGGGGGGTTGTCCCGGTCCTGGCCGGCCGGGAACCCGCAGCGCGGGCAGTCCCAGGTGTCGGGCACCTGCGCGTCGCTGGCGAAGCTCGGCTGCGTCTCGTGCCCGTTCGAGCACCAGAAGGAGATGCGCAGGCGGGGCGCGGACTCGCCGCGCTCGGCCTCACCCATCGGCCCCGCTCCGACCCGACTGCCACGGATCGCGTTGCCACTTGCCACGGTCGTAACTCCCTGCGTAATGGTGCCGCGAAGCGTGAGTGGATTCCGTCGCGGGCGCCCAAGTCTACGTAAGGCCCAACGCGCGTCCAGTGACTGGAGTTACCCATTCCAGACGTGAACGCCGGACCTCATGATAGGCCGGGGGGAGCCGACCGGACTGCCGGAATGGCCAGAACGCCTCAGCTGCCGCTGGACTTCGTGAGCAGACCGAGCGCGACGATGCACGCGAACCACAGCAGACCGATCACCACGGTGATGCGGTCGAGGTTGCGCTCCGCGACCGAGGACCCGCCGACCGAGGACTGCATGCCTCCGCCGAACATGTCGGAAAGGCCGCCGCCCTTGCCCTTGTGCATCAGCACGAGCAGCATCAGCAGGGCGCTGAAGACGACCAGGGCGATCGAGAACCCCATAATCACGGCTGATTCCTACTTTCTGGCTTTCCGGGCTTTCCCGCTCTGCGAAACGTACGCGGGGGCCAGCGGCTGGTGTTTCAGCTCGCTGGCCCCCGCAAGGGTACGACGGATCCGCCCTACCGCATACTCACGATCGGTGACCCGACGACCATGGACCGCGTCCTACTGGTCGCGGAACCTGACGATCTTGACGAACTCGTCCGCGTCCAGTGCCGCGCCGCCGATGAGGGCGCCGTCGACGTCGGGCTGGGCCATGATCGCGGCGATGTTGCCGGACTTGACCGAGCCGCCGTACTGGATGCGGACCTTGTCGGCCAGCTCCTGCGAGTACAGCTCTGCGAGGCGGCCGCGGAGGGCACCGCAGACCTCCTGGGCGTCCTCGGGGGTGGCGACCTCGCCGGTGCCGATCGCCCATACGGGTTCGTACGCGATCACGATGGACTCGACCTGCTCGGCCGGGACGTCCTTGAGGCCGCCGTCGAGCTGGCTCAGCGTGTACGGGACCTGCTCGCCGGCCTTGCGGACGTCCAGGCCCTCGCCGACGCACAGGATCGGGGTGAGCCCGTGCTTGTAGGCGGCCTTGACCTTGGCGTTGCAGATCTCGTCGCTCTCGCCGTGGTACTGGCGGCGCTCGCTGTGGCCGACGGCCACGAACGTGCACTTCAGCTTCGACAGCATCGGGCCGGAGATCTCACCGGTGTAGGCACCGGAGTCGTGTGCCGAGATGTCCTGGGCGCCGTACTTGATCTTCAGCTTGTCGCCGTCGACCAGGGTCTGGACCGAGCGGAGGTCGACGAAGGGCGGCAGGACCGCGACCTCGACGGCGTCGTAGTCCTTGTCGGCCAGGGCGAAGGCGAGCTTCTGGACGTGGGCGATGGCCTCGAGGTGGTTGAGGTTCATCTTCCAGTTGCCCGCCATCAGCGGGGTACGCGTGGTCATGCGGTTCAGACCTCCAGTGCGGCGAGGCCGGGGAGCGTCTTGCCCTCGAGGTATTCGAGGGAGGCGCCACCACCGGTCGAAATGTGGCCGAAAGCGTTTTCGTCGAAGCCGAGCGTGCGCACGGCGGCGGCCGAGTCGCCACCGCCGACGACGGTGAAGGCGCTGCTGTCGACGAGGGCCTGCGCGATGGCGCGGGTGCCGCCGGCGTAGTCGGGGTGCTCGAAGACGCCCACGGGACCGTTCCAGAAGACGGTCTCGGCGTCGGCGATCTTCGAGGCGTACAGCTCACGGGTCCTGGGACCGATGTCCAGACCCTCCTGGTCGGCGGGGATCTTGTCCGCGTCGACCGTGATGAACTCCGCCGGGGCCTTGGTCTTCAGGTCCGGGAAGTCCTTCGAGGCGAGGATGTCGACCGGGAGGACCAGCTCGACGCCGTTGGCCTCGGCGCGGGCCATGTACTCCTTGACGACGTCCACCTGGTCCTTCTGGAGCAGGGAGATGCCGACCTCGTAGCCCTTGGCGTGGAGGAAGGTGTAGGCCATGCCGCCGCCGATGAGCAGGCGGTCCGCCTTGCCGAGCAGCTCGTCGATGACGGCGAGCTTGTCGGAGACCTTGGCGCCGCCGAGGATGACCACGTACGGGCGCTCGACCTCGGCGGTCAGCTTCTTCAGGACGCCGACCTCGGTGGCGATGAGGTAGCCGGCCGCGTGCGGGAGGCGGGCGGGGAGGTCGAAGACCGAGGCGTGCTTGCGGTGGACAGCGCCGAAGCCGTCGCCGACGTAGACGTCGGCGAGCTCGGCGAGCTGGTCCGCGAAGGCGCCGCGCTCGGCGTCGTCCTTCGAGGTCTCACCGGCGTTGAAGCGGAGGTTCTCGATGACGGCGACCTGGCCGTCGGCGAGGGCGGCGACGGTCTCCTTGGCGGAGGCACCGACGGTGTCGGTGGCGAACGCGACGGAGGCGCCGAGCAGCTCGCCGAGGCGGGCGGCGGCCGGGGCGAGCGAGAAGGCCGGGTCCGGGACGCCCTTGGGGCGGCCCAGGTGCGAGGCCACGATCACGCGGGCGCCGGCCTCGGCGAGCTTCGCGATGGTCGGCTGCACGGCACGGATGCGGCCGTCGTCGGTGATGTCACCGTTGGCGAGCGGCACGTTGAGGTCGGCGCGGACGAAGACCCGCTTACCGGAAACGCCCTCGGCGAGAAGTTCGTCGATCGTCTTCATGCTTTTTCTGCTCCTTTTCCCCGGCCGGGTCCTGTACCCGTGCGGGGCGAGAGGTACAACGCACACAACGGGGCCCGTACAGCGCTTCGTCGCGCTGAACGAGCCCCGGTGCTCACATTGTGGTGCCTGGTGCCTTGGTGCTCAGAGCTGGCCGCCGACGAACACGGTCAGGTCGACGAGGCGGTTGGAGTAGCCCCACTCGTTGTCGTACCAGCCGATGACCTTGACGCTCTTGCCCTGGACCATCGTCAGGGAGGAGTCGAAGGTGCAGGAGAACGGCCAGTTCACGATGTCGGACGAGACGATCGCGTCCTCGGTGTAGTCCAGGATGCCCTTGAGCTGACCCTCGGATGCCTTCTGGAACGCGGCGTTGACCTCGTCCTTGGTGACCTCGCGCTCGAGCTCGATGACCAGGTCGGTCACGGAGCCGGTCGGGACCGGGACGCGCATCGCGATGCCGTCGAGCTTGCCCGCCAGCTCCGGGATGACCAGCGCGGTGGCCTTGGCGGCACCCGTCGTGGTCGGGATGATGTTCTCGGCGGCGGCGCGGGCGCGGCGCAGGTCCGAGTGCGGGAAGTCGAGGATGCGCTGGTCGTTCGTGTACGCGTGGACCGTCGTCATCATGCCCTTGACGATGCCGAAGTTCTCGAGGAGGACCTTGGCCATCGGCGCCACGCAGTTGGTGGTGCAGGAGGCGTTGGAGATGACGTGGTGGCTGGCCGCGTCGTACTTCTCCTGGTTGACGCCCATCACGATCGTGATGTCTTCGTCCTTGGCCGGGGCCGAGATGAGGACCTTCTTCGCGCCGGCCGCGATGTGCTTGGCGGCGTCGGCCTTCTTCGTGAAGATGCCGGTCGACTCGATGACGATGTCGGCGCCCAGCTCGCCCCAGGGGAGGTTCGCGGGGTCACGCTCGGCGAACGTCTTGAAGGTGTGGCCGTCCACCGTGATGGTGTCGTCGGTGTGGCTGACCTCGGCCTTGAGGCGGCCCAGGATCGTGTCGTACTTGAGCAGGTGCACCAGGGTGGCGTTGTCAGTCAGGTCGTTGACACCGACGATCTCGATGTCCGCTCCCTGCTCCAGGAGCGCACGGAAGTAGTTGCGGCCAATTCGGCCAAAACCGTTGATGCCTACGCGGATCGTCACGAACCGATCTCCTCGTTGGGTGCGCCGGCCTGTCCGCCGGCGAGCTGTATGGGATGTCCCCGACCGCTTACGACCCTACCTCTCCGTGAGCTTCGAGGTGACATCGGCCATCGTCTGACACGCCCCGAGGCCCCGTACTCCAGGACAGGTACGGGGCCTCGGGACCTTGGCCCCGGTCACTCACCGTGAGCTCCCGGGGCTCCTTTGATCAGCGGTTCAGCGACCTGAGCGCCTTACCGACGAGTACGGCTCGGTCCGCCGCGGCCGGCACGTGCTCCAGGCCGAAGCCCAGCAGCACGGTGTCACGCGTAGTGACGGCGGCATAGGACTTGAACAGCTCCCCCGACCGGGCCCAATCGCCCGGAACATCGGGACTTCCGGCAGGTGCGCCCTGAGCGGCCCATGCGCCGAGCGAGGTCTCGAACCCCTCGGCCGCCCGGTCCGCCCCGCCGACCGAGAGCCGCGCCTCGTCCGCGAACACGCCGCGACCGCCCGAACCCGGGTCGGTGATGTAGGAGAGCGAGACCTCGACGCTCTTGCCCGCGTACGCGCTCAGGTCGAAGGAGACCTGCTGCCAGCCGCCGGAGGAGCCGGTGAACGAGTTCCAGGAGCCGCTGGTGCCCTGCGGGGCGCAGCCGCCCGCGTCCAGGGTGAGGTAGCGGCGCAGGAACGGGTGGTCGTTGACGAAGAACCCGGCCCCGCACTCCTGCGGAACCGCGCCGCTGCTCAGGCCGCCCGCGTCGGGCAGCGTGGTCCAGTCGTCGCCGCCGACGGTGTGCGCCTCCAGGACGGCGTGGTCGTAGCCCTCCTCGGTGTTCCAGTTCAGCGCCGTCTTGAGCTGCGGCTGGTCGGCCGCGGTGACGCCGGTGAGGTCGATGGTGCGGGTGAGCCGCTTCCAGTCGTCGTCGTCATGGGTGGCCGAGGCCATGCCCGTGCCGGCGTACGGGGCGTACGGGTTGACGACCCCCGCGTACTGGCCCGCCTGCGCGCTCTTGAACTGCGGGAACTGCGCCGCGGGCAGGGTGTCGGAGGTGACCGTGTAGGAACCGGGGCGGTCGAGCGGGTTGCCCGCGGCGCCGCCGAGGCCGCCTTTGGCGCCGGCGAGGGAGCCCGCGCCGGTGAAGCCGGTGGGGCCGGCGACGTTCGCGCGGCCGTAGGCGCCGAGGAAGTACTGGCTGAAGTCGTCGGTCACGGCGCGGCCGACCTGGGCGTTGCCGCCGGCCAGCTCACCGGCTTCGATCAGCTTGCCGCCCTCGTTCAGGAAGTCGCGCACCGCGAGCTGGGTGTCCCCGCCCGGGGACTTGGCCCCCGTGTAGTGGACGGCCGTGCGGAAGTGCGAGAGCACGCCGAGGTGGTGCGGTGCCCCCTGCGCCGCCACGTCCCAGACCGCCGCGCTCCTGCCGTTGGCGCGCAGGGCGTCCACGTACTCCTGGGCGTGCTGCGCCGGGGCGCCCTCCTCCGCGATCACCAGCACGTCGGCGCGCGGCCGCTCGGCCACCGTGTACGTGAAGTGCTCGCTGGAGACCTGCTTGCCGGTGCGGTCGCGCCCGGTGAACCAGGCCTCGACCTTGTCGCCGGGCCTGGCGCCGTCGACCTCGGCCCGGTACGCGTCGAACCAGTTGTTGTCGTCGCCGCCGTAGACCTCGCCGCCCTTCCAGGCCTTGAGGTCCTCGTCGTGGGTGCGGCCCCCGTTGATCCTGTAGTTCAGCTCCTTGTCCTTCAGCGCCTTGCGGGCGGTGACGGCGACCGTCTGGTCCTCGCCCCGCGCCGCGTAGGAGGTGGTGAAGGGGTCCAGGGTGAAGTCGGCGGCGCTCAGGCCCACGGAGGACTTCGGCTGGTCGGGGTGTTCGGCGCTCTCGGCCACGGAGAGCGCGAAGGGGACGTTCTTGGCGAACTCCGCCTGGATGAGCTTCTCGTCGTCCGGGAAGTTGAAGCCGGAGGCGCAGTCCTCGGGCTTCCACCGGTCGGCCGGGTCGCTCTCGGAGGCCGTCTGGCAGGTGGTCATCTCGGGCGTGAACATCATGACGCCGTTGGCGTTGGCGGCCTGGCTGTCGGCCTCGCCGTTGGTGGTGTAGAGCTCCGAGGAGACCTGCGGGTAGTAGCCGGGGACGGCCGGGTTCTCCGGGGTGCCGGCGAGCGCCTTGTACCCGATGTCGTCGGGGGTGGGGGTCGCCACCTGCCAGCCCACGCCGTAGAGCAGCAGCTCGGCGGCCGAGTGGTAGTTGATGGCGTAGTCGAAGCCGATGCGCTTCTCGAACGCGTCGAGGGCGACGGTCTCGGGCTCGGAGGAGGCCTTGGGGCCGCGGTAGGTCTCGCTCGACAGGTTGGGCGAGGAGCCCTCGTTGTCGTAGCCCCACTTGTAGGCGAAGTTGCGGTTGAGGTCGACGCCGTCGCCCGCAGTGATCTTGCCGTCGCCGTTGTTGTCGCGCAGGTTCTTGCGCCACAGCCGCTGGCCGTCGGGGGCGAAGGTGTAGTCGTAGCCGTCGGGGTTGGCGGAGAGCAGGAACCACATCTCGGTGGAGTCCACCAGCTTGGTGATCCGCGGGTCCTTGCCGTAGTTGTCCAGCGTGTGGTGCATCAGCCGCCGGGTCATCTCGGGGGTGATCCACTCCCGGGCGTGCTGGTTGGACATGTACAGCACGGACGGCCTGGCGCCGTCCTTGGCCTTCTTGGCGTTCTTGGTGACCTTCAGGGCGAGGATGTCCTTGCCCTGGACGGTCTTGCCGATGGAGACGACCTTGGTGAGGCCGGGGTTCTCCTGGGCGGTGCGCAGGATCTCCTCCTGGAGCCCGCCCTTGCCGCTGTACGGGCGGAACACCCCGTCCCCTGCCGCCAGGGAGCGCGCCGCGGCCTTGGCCGCGACCTTGCGCTCGGCGAGCTGGACGCCCTGGGCCGCCAGTTCCTTGGCCTGGGCGCCGGTGAGGAAGAGCTCCACCTTGGCGGTCCCGGTGTCCGGGGCGCGTTCGGAGAGCTCGTGCGCGTCCTGGCCGGCGGCCAGCACGAGCGGGACCTGTTCCCTGGTGATGTCGGCGTCGTAGACCCGTACCTCGTCGGCGGCGGACTGCACGTCGGCCCGGCCCTGGGCGGTGGCCGCCGCGGGTAGAGCGGCCAGTGTGGTTCCGAAGACGAGTGCGCTTGCGGCGAGGATCGATCTCGCGCGGTGCCTCATGTGCCCCCCTGGGCGTCGTCTGCCACGAAAGCTTCGGACGACAGGCTCACGATCAGCCCATGCTCATGTCAATGGGGCCTACCGAAAGGGGCCCGCACGAGTGAGCGTGCGGGCCCCTTGTGGAAGAGCTTCTTCCGCCGTCCGGGCCCCGGAGCGGACTCAGCCGGCCATGTTGTCGGCCAGCTCCTCGCTGTCGCTGAGGTCGAGGTTCGACTCGGTGCCCGGGATCCCGAGGTCCTGGGCCCGCTTGTCGGCCATGGCCAGCAGGCGGCGGATCCGGCCCGCGACCGCGTCCTTGGTCAGCG
The DNA here is from genome assembly GCF_040611715.1 of Streptomyces sp. NPDC006544. Classification (NCBI taxonomy): domain Bacteria; kingdom Bacillati; phylum Actinomycetota; class Actinomycetes; order Kitasatosporales; family Streptomycetaceae; genus Streptomyces; species Streptomyces sp. NPDC006544. Next base: position 10,269 of record NZ_JBEXOV010000136.1, read on the forward strand.
GCGGGTCGGCGAGCGCGCCCAGTTCCTCCAGGGAGGCCTGCTTGTGCTCCATGCGCAGCCGGCCGGCCGCGGCGAGGTGTTCGGGGACCTCTTCGGCGAGGATCTCCAGGGCGCGCTGCACCCGGGCTCCGGCGGCCACCGCGGCCCGCGCCGAGCGGCGCAGGTTGGCGTCGTCGAAGTTGGCCAGGCGGTTCGCGGTGGCCCGCACCTCGCGGCGCATCCGCCGCTCTTCCCAGGCCAGCACCGAGTCGTGGGCGCCGAGCCGGGTCAGCAGGGCGCCGATGGCGTCCCCGTCCCGGACGACGACCCGGTCCACGCCGCGGACCTCGCGGGCCTTGGCGGCGATGGAGAGCCGGCGTGCGGCGCCCACCAGGGCCAGGGCGGCTTCCGGACCGGGGCAGGTGACCTCCAGGGAGGAGGAGCGCCCCGGCTCCGTGAGCGAGCCGTGGGCCAGGAAGGCCCCGCGCCAGGCGGCCTCGGCGTCGCAGGTGGCCCCGGAGACCACCTGCGGGGGAAGTCCCCGGATCGGACGGCCGCGGCCGTCCACCAGACCGGTCTGGCGGGCCAGCTGGTCGCCGCCGGCGACCACGCGGACCACGTACCGGTTGCCCCGGCGAAGACCGCCGGGAGCCATGATCACCAAGTCCGAGGAGTGCCCGAAGATCTCGAGGATGTCCTTGCGCAGGCGTCGGGCCGCGATCCCGGCGTCCAGTTCCGCCTCGATGACGATCCGGCCGCTCACCAGGTGCAGCCCGCCCGCGAACCGAAGGATCGCCGAGACCTCCGCCTTCCTGCAGCAGGTGCGGGTGACGGGCAGGCGGGCGATCTCATCCTTCACCGCGGGCGTCATCGCCATGGGCCGATCCTTCCATGCATCCGAAAAATACGGTCGTACGCGGCGGCGAGCAGCTCCGGGTCATGCTTCGGAGAGCCGTCCGGCCTGGCCACCGGCGCCAGCTCGACCGCGGCGCCGAACCGTTTTGCGGCATCGGCGAGTGACTCGCGGTCGGGCACGGCGGCCTGATCGGCCAGCACCACGTCCAGGGCGAGTTTAGGGGCGTGTCGGGCCAAAACCTCCAAATGACGCTGCGGAGAGAAGCCCTCTGTTTCGCCGGGTTGTGGCGCGAGGTTCAGCGAGAGCACCTTTCGGGCCTTCGTCTCGACCAGCGCGTCGAGGAGTTCCGGCACCAGCAGGTGCGGGATCACGGAGGAGAACCAGGAGCCCGGACCGAGCACCACCCAGTCCGCGTCGAGCACCGCCGCGACCGCTTCCGGCACCGCCGGCGGGTCGGCCGGCACCACCTGCACGGAGAGCACCTCGCCGGGGGTCAGCGCCACGGTGGCCTGCCCCCGCACGGTGTCCACGGCCTCGGGGCGCGCCGGGTCGTGGCCCCTGACCAGGGCCTGGAGCTCCAGCGGGACCGCGGACATGGGCAGCACCCGGCCCTGGGCGCCGAGCAGCTTGCCGACGAGGTCCAGGGCCTGGACGGGGTCGCCGAGCTGTTCCCACAGGGCGACGATCAGCAGGTTGCCGACCGCGTGCTCGTGGAGGTCGCCGCCGGACTGGAAGCGGTGCTGGATCACCCGCGCCCAGGTCTGGCCCCATTCGTCGTCGCCGCACAGCGCGGCCAGCGCCTTGCGCAGGTCGCCGGGCGGGAGCACGCCGAGCTCCTCGCGCAGCCGGCCGCTGGAGCCGCCGTCGTCGGCCACGGTGACGACGGCCGTCAGCTCGCCCGTGATCCGGCGCAGGGCGGTCAGCGAGGCCGAGAGGCCCCTGCCGCCGCCGAGCGCCACGACCTTGGGGGCGACGACCTTGGAGGCCTCGCCGCGGCGCGGACCGCGGCCCGCGCCGCCCTCGCCCTCGCCCTTGTCGGCGGTGAGCCGGCGCAGGCGGCGCAGGCGCAGGCTGTGTCCCGTCACTCGCGCCCCATGTCCCTGTGGACGACGACGGTCTCTACTCCCTCGGAGGAGAGGCGGGCGGCGAGCTTCTCGGACATGGCGACGCTGCGGTGCTTGCCGCCGGTGCAGCCGACGGCGATGGTCACGTACCGCTTGCCCTCGCGGCGGTAGCCGGTCGCGATGAGCTGGAGCAGCTCGGTGTAGCGGTCGAGGAACTCCTTGGCGCCGGGCTGGCTGAAGACGTAGGCCGACACCTCCTCGTTGAGCCCGGTGAAGGGGCGCAGCTCCGGGACCCAGTGCGGGTTGGGGATGAAGCGGCAGTCGACGACGAGGTCGGCGTCGACCGGGAGGCCGTACTTGAAGCCGAACGACATCACGGTGGCCCGCAGCTCGGGCTCCTCGTCGCCCGCGAACCGGGCGTCCATCTTGGCGCGCAGCTCGTGCACGTTCAGGCTGGAGGTGTCGATGACCAGGTCGGCGTCGCCGCGCAGCTCGCGCAGCAGGTCGCGCTCGGCGGCGATGCCGTCGACGATGCGGCCGTCGCCCTGGAGCGGGTGCGGGCGGCGGACCGACTCGAAGCGGCGTACGAGCGCGTCGTCCGAGGACTCGAGGAAGACGATCCGCCGGGTGACGCCGCGGGATTCCAGGTCGGAGAGGGACTCGCGCAGCGCGTCGAAGAACTGCCGGCCGCGGACGTCGACGACGACGGCGATGCGCGCCACGTTGCCCTGCGAGCGGGCGCCGAGCTCCACCATGGTGGGGATCAGTGCCGGCGGCAGGTTGTCGACGACGAACCAGCCGAGGTCCTCCAGGCACTTGGCCGCGGTACTGCGGCCGGCCCCGGACATTCCGGAGATGATCACCAGCTCGGGGATGGCCGCCTCGGCGACCGCTCCGGGATCCGCTGTCGTGCCCGTACTCACCTGTGCTCCGTCTCGGTCGTCGGATGCGCGATCGAAATCGCCGTCGTGTTCGGAATCGTGTTCGGAATCGTGCGTGGTCATTGCCCGGTCCCCCGTTCGGATGCCGCTCCCGCGGTCGCGGGGGCCTCGTCCTCGATGATCTCGCCGGTCGCCATGTTCACGGCGGGACCGGCCGGAACCGCCTGCGCCAGGGCCGCGGCCACCGTCTCGGCCGTCTTGCGGCCTATGCCGGGGACCTCGCAGATCTGATCAATTGTGGCCTGCCGGAGCTTCTTCACCGAACCGAAGTGCTTGACCAGGGCGAGCCTGCGGCTCTCGCCCAGCCCGGCCACGTCGTCGAGCGGCCCGGTCCTCAGGCGCTTGGCCCGCTTGTTGCGCTGGTACTGGATCGCGAACCGGTGGGCTTCGTCACGCACCCGCTGGAGCAGGTACAGGCCCTCGCTGGTCCGGGGCAGCACCACCGGGTCGTCCTCACCGGGCAGCCAGACCTCCTCCAGCCGCTTGGCCAGGCCGCACACCGCCACGTCGTCGATCCCGAGCTCCTCCAGGGCCCGCTTGGCGGCGGCCACCTGCGGCTGCCCGCCGTCGACCACGACGAGCTGGGGCGGGTACGCGAAGCGCTTGGGCCGCCCGTCCTCGTCGGCCGCGTCGACCTCGTACCCGTCCCCGTCCCCGTCCTCCCCCGACCACTCGCCCGTCTTCAGCTTCTCCTGGAGGTAGCGGCGGAAGCGCCGCGAGACCACCTCGTGCATGGACCGGACGTCGTCCTGTCCCTCGAACGATTTGATCTGGAACCTGCGGTACTCGCCCTTGCGCGCCAGCCCGTCCTCGAAGACGACCATCGAGGCCACGACGTCGTCGCCCTGCAGGTGCGAGATGTCGAAGCACTCGATGCGCAGCGGCGCACCGTCCAGTTCCAGCGCCTCGGCGATCTCCTCCAGGGCCCGGGAGCGGGTGGTGAGGTCGGCGGCGCGCTTGGTCTTGTGCAGGAGGAGGGACTGCTGGGCGTTGCGGTGGACGGTCTCCATCAGCGCCTTCTTGTCCCCGCGCTGCGGGATGCGCAGGCTGACCTGCGATCCGCGCCGCTCCGCGAGCCACTGGCTCAGGGCCGGGGTGTCCTCGGGCAGGGCGGGGACGAGCACCTCCTTGGGCACGGCCTCGCCCGTCGCCTCCCCGTAGAGCTGCTGGAGGGCGTGCTCGACGAGGCCGGCCGTGTCCACGGCCTCGACCTTGTCGGTGACCCAGCCGCGCTGGCCGCGCACCCGGCCGCCGCGTACGTGGAAGATCTGCACGGCCGCTTCGAGCTCGTCCTCGGCGACCGCGAACAGGTCGGCGTCGGTGGCGTCGGCGAGCACGACCGCGTTCTTCTCCATGGCCCGGCGCAGGGCCCCCACGTCGTCGCGCAGCCGGGCGGCCCTCTCGTACTCCATCTCCTCGGCGGCCTCGTGCATCTGCTGCTCGAGGCGGGTGAGGTAGGTGCCCGTGCGGCCGGCCATGAAGTCGCAGAAGTCCTCGGCCAGTTCCCGGTGCTCCTCGGGGGTGACGCGGCCGACGCAGGGCGCCGAGCACTTGCCGATGTAGCCGAGGAGGCAGGGGCGGCCGATCTGGGCGGAGCGCTTGAACACCCCGGCGGAGCAGGTGCGGACCGGGAAGACGCGGAGCATCAGGTCGACGGTCTCGCGGATGGCCCAGGCCTGCCCGTAGGGGCCGAAGTAGCGCACGCCCTTCTTCTTGGGCCCGCGCATGACCTGGACCCGGGGGTACTCCTCGTTCATCGTCACGGCGAGGGAGGGGTAGCTCTTGTCGTCCCGGTACTTGACGTTGAACCGGGGGTCGAACTCCTTGATCCAGGAGTATTCGAGCTGGAGCGCCTCGACCTCGGTGGAGACCACCGTCCACTCGACGGCGGCGGCCGTGGTCACCATCGTGGCGGTACGGGGGTGCAGCCCGGCGAGGTCCTGGAAGTAGCTGGCCAGCCGCTGGCGCAGGCTCTTGGCCTTCCCGACGTAGATCACCCGGCGGTGCTCGTCGCGGAACTTGTAGACCCCCGGGGAATCGGGGATCTGTCCCGGAGCGGGGCGGTAGCTGGAAGGGTCGGCCATGCCAACCACCCTACTGTCGCCCGCCGACAACCGAGCCTTTCCCCTGCTGCGGCGCGGAGCGGGCGGCCGCGGGAGGGGCTCGGGGGCCGGAGGGCCGGGGGGCGGCCCCGAGGGCCGGAGGGCCGGGGGCCGGCCGCCCGTCCGGCGGCCGGGC
>NZ_JBEXOV010000137.1:0-15327 GCF_040611715.1 Streptomyces sp. NPDC006544
GGACCGCGTACCCGCCGAACTCCTGGCCCAGGGTGACCGGGGTGGCGTCCATCAGGTGCGTCCGGCCGGCCTTGACCACCACGGCGAACTCGGCGCGCCGGCCCCGGCAGCTGGCGCCCCGGGCAGCAGCTGCCCGAGCCGGTCGTCCCGGAGGGCCCGGCCGCTCCCGTGGAGCGGCCCGCCGGGCCGACCGCCTTCGTACCCGTACGTCACTTCTCGGTCCTCGGCTTCGACAACCTGACGGGGCTGGCCGACGCCCTGAAGCGGCCCGGCGGTCTCTTCGCGGGCGGTACGTCCTTCGTGTCGACCTCCGCCTCCCACCAGTTGAGCCTGCTCGGCAGCCTGGTGCGGGAGCGCGGGGGCCTGTCCCTCGACCCGTCCCTGGCCTCCGCGTTCACCGGAACCCTCCACGCCTCGGGCGGGGCGCGTCTGGGCATCCGGCTCTCGAACCCCGAGTACGTCGGCCAGGGCGCGGAGAGCCGGAGCAACGCCATCGACGAGGTCAGCCGGCAGGGCGCGACCAGTTCGGCCTCCTCGGCGCCGCGCGCCCAGGTCACCGCCGACTACGTCCAGCGGTTCCACCACTCCGGGCTGACCCTGCCGGGGGCCGGACCCAACACCCGGCCCGCCGCGACGAACGCCACGTCCTCCCTGTCCCTGGACATCGTCAAGACCGGCAAGACCGCCGCGCCCCCCGCCCCTGGCGCGCAGCCTGCCCCTGCCGGCCCAGCGGCGCAGCCCGCGGTCGACGCCCCGGCGCAGCGCGTGGTCCGGCTCGACGCCGAGATCACCGTCACGGGGCGGGGCGGCGCGGCCGACGAGACCGTCCGGGGCCGCCTGGAGCTGCTGGTGACCGAGGAGGACCTGCTCGGCCACGGCCTCTTCGGCCGGTCCTCCCGGGGTCACGTCGACCTGCACGACATCCGCCGGGCCACCGGCGATCCCGAGACCGTGGCCGCGCTCACCGATCAGATCACGCGGCTGAGGGCGGCCCTGGATCGGCCCGAGGGGACCGACCGGCAGGTGTGGTTCGCCACCGGGGACCACCGGCAGAGCGCCGACGCCCTGTACGTGGCCCATCGCACGGCCATCGGGCTGGGCCGCCCGGTGGAGCTCGTCCTGCGCGGCGACCACGGGCCGGAGTCCTACCGCTTCGACGCGCGGGGCGATCTGGAGACGGGGCAGCCGGAGGCCGCCCGGGCGCTCCGGGACCTGTTCGACCACCACGACACGGCTGACCCGCAGGCGCTCGCGGACGCCGCCAGGACGCTCGCCGAGGCCCGGCGCGCGGCGGGAGAGTTCTCGGGACGGCCGCTGCTCGCCGAGCTGGTCCCGGAGGTCTTCGACGCGGCCGATCCGTGGGAGGTGCTCAAGTCCACCACCGAGACGCACCCGGTGGTCCTCAACCAGGCCGGATACGCCACGGGCGACCAGTTCGCCATCGCCGCGACCCTGCGCAACGTCCCCCGGCTGCACGTGGCGATCTCCCAGGGCGCCGTCGGCGAGAACGGCAGGCCGCTGGAGCGCGAGGACAAGGCCACCGACATCCGCGACTTCTACGTGGCCAGCGGCATCGACGCCGACCGGATCCACCTCGTCAAGGTGAACGACCTCTGGGACGACAAGAAGTCCGCCGAAATCAAGATCAACGGCCTGATCAGGCTGCTGGGGGTGAAGCACGCGTGGACGCAGGCCGCAGACGCCGCGGACACCCTCGGGGCGCACCGCGCCGCGCTGACGAAGGTGGCGAAGATCTACCTGGAGTCGGAGCTGCGGCCACCGGCACGCCCACCGCTCCAGGGGGCCCCGCGCCCCGTCGCCGATCCCGAAGACCTCAACCGCCTGCTGCGGACGGCGGGCCTGGTGCCACCCGTCGATCCCGCCGGGCTTCCCCCGGCCGAGCAGACGCTGCTCCAGACGATGGCCGACCGGTGGGACGGGCTGAACGACGAGATCGGCCGCGTTCAGCCCCTCGCCGACGACACGCAGCTGTCCGGCGCACTCGCCATGAGCAACACCCAGCTCAAGCGACGCAACCTGCCCATCAACGCCGGTACGAACTATCTGGCCGCCACCCACAGCGAAGCGATCCGGAGAGACATCCGCCAGGCGTGGGGGGTCTCCTCAACGGCGTTCCCCACGGCGGAACACCCGCTCGTGAAGACGTGGCTGGCGGCACATCACGTCCCGGACGTCGCCCGCGGGGAAGTCATCGTCCTGTGGTCCCGTTTCAGCGGGAAGAGCGGTGGCGCGCACCTGGAACACGACACGAGCTTCACCGGCGTCCGCCAGATCATCCGACAGGTCGGCGAGGCGGCCGCCGCTTCGCCCGGTAACCGCAAGCCGTTCGTCCTGATCGTCGGTGACCGGAACGCGGACCCCGCCCACGGCCGCAAGTACGACGAGATGGCCCGCAGCCTGAGCACCGACCACGTGTCCGTCCACGACCTGACGGCGTTCTGGCGTCCCGGGAGCGAGGAGATCGGCACGGCCCTGCGCGGCTGGGGCGGCCACACCCGCACCGGCCAGTTCAAGCTGTACGAGTACCTCGACCGCGAAGCCGGTTCGGCGCGGCACCTGGGGTTCCGCAGCGGCAACCTGGAGGCCATGGCCATGCTCGGATACCAGGTCAAGTACATGGAGGAGCCCAACAGCGTCGGCAGCGTCCGCATGGCCGCCTGGAACACCCTGTCCGGGACCGCCAAGACCAGGCTCGGCGGCATGTCCATCGGATACGAGCTGCTGAACGTGAGCGCTTCCCCCACCCGCAGTGGAAAGTTCTTCGAGGCGGGTGTCCTCGCCAATGTGAAGGCCCGCGTACCGGGCGCGGACCAGTCCGACACCCCGCCCTTCATCTACGCGAACCGCCAGCCGGGCGGTAGCGGTTGGCCCATGGCCACTGACGCGAAGGCAGCGCACAAAGGGATCCTCAAAAGGGGATTCGCCGAGGCCGACGTGGACACCATCGTCCGTTTCCTCATGGACACCGACCCCAAGCCGGAGGGAAGCCCGGCGAACCCCCCGCCGAAGGCGTACGTGTTGGACGGCGACGAACCTCCCGTCACACCTCCGTCGCCTGCCGCGCCGCCCCTGCTGTCCCTCGCGCCGCCCGCCGGGCCCCCGGTGACGGAGCTGGGGTACCGTCCGGGCGGGCCCGCCTACCACGTGGTCTCGGAGGTCCTGAAGTCGGACATGAAGAAGCCGGGCGCCGCCGCCGACCTGATGAAGCGACGGGATCTGCGGGTGACCGAATACGAGTCGACCCGGGGCACCGTGCTCAGGGTGGAATCCCTCGCCCACCGGAGCGACGTGCGCGTCGAGACCCTGAACGGAAAGGACTACGTCCGGCTCTTCCAGACCGTCTACGCACCGGACGGGGTCGGGCACAAGGACATCCACCAGACCGCCGACGGCGAGATCAGGATCCTGCCCGACACCAAGGACATGTGGGTGAACGCGGGCCGCCCGTGGCGGGCCCTCCACTACATGCGGACCTACCGCAGCCAAGGACATGAGCGGATCACCAGGAACGTCGAGGGGTCGCACGGCAAGCCGATCGTGCGCTCCTTCCTCGTCCCCGTGGAGACGTACCACCGGCTGACCTCCGGGGCGATCGAAGAGGCGCAGGTCAGCGGGCTCGGCAACGGGCACGCGCTCAATACGGACCGGAACAAGGATTCCGACCAGTACCTGATCCGCGACTCGGGTGTCGAGGAGATCCGCAACGACGCGCTTCCCGGCTCCCTGCGCACCTACGTACTGGACCGGTACCAGGACGAATACCTCCCCGGAACGCGCGACGGCGAGGTCCGCACGCTCAGCGACATGCTGAACGAGCTTTCCCTGCCCGAGCTGCGCGACATCCCGGAGCTGGCGCGTCCCCTGCCCAACGAGTCGCCGCTCGCGGACCCGAACGGCCGGCCCGTCGTCCCGAACACCAGCCGTCCGAAGGCCGCCGCGCACGACCCGGGCCACCTGGTGCCGTCGCTGAAGGCCAACGACCGGGCCGTGTCGAAGCATGTGGAGCAGTTGCAGCAGCTGCACGACCTGCTGGGGCGACCGGATCTTCTGACCGGCGGGGCCGAGGACAGGGCGCGGGCGCGGGAACAGTTCAAGAAGTTCGCGGGCAGGCTGATCACGGACCGGTTCCCGGAGTCCGATCAGGAACGCCAGACGCTGCGCACGCGGATCAACCGGGCCGCGAACTACTCGTACATGCCGACCGTGATCGAGGCCGTCTACAAGGAGGCCGTCGCCGCCAAGTTCGGCCTGGGCGGCAGGCTCAGCGAGTGGGCGCACGCGCAGGACTTCCCGGAGCGGACCCTCACCTGGACGGAGAAGGAGGTCCGACGCGACGCGGCGGACGGGGCGGACCCGGCGGACGGAACCGGGACGGGCGGCGGCGAGACCGGTGCCCCGGCCCACGGGAAAGGAACCGACGGGGAAGGGACCCCTGGGGAGGGGACCGGTGGACAAAGGACCGACGACGGCATCGTGATGCCCTCGGACCTGCGCTCGTTCCCGCGGGACATCGGGAGCGACTATCCGGCCGCACTGGCGAACGCGGTCCGTACGGCGCGGGACTCCGCGCACGCCCCCTCCGCCGACCACCCGGCACGCACGTGGCGGAGCGAGTTCGTCCAGACCGCCCGGGACACCGACCTGGCCAGTGCCACGGGTACGCGGCCCGACAGCTACGTCCAGTCGATCCAGGACGTGCTCGGCGGCGGCTCGTCCGAGGCCCACACCCCGCAGTACCGGGCGCGGGTCATCCTGGAGCGTCTCGCGCGGGACCCCGCCGACGGCGAGGCCATCGCCCTGGCCAGTACCATCGCCGCGCGCGAGTTCGACGTCACGATCGTCTACGTGGCCCGGGACGGCACCTCGCGCAGCTTCGGGACCGGAAGGACCCAGGTCTTCCTCGTGCACGACGGGAGCGACTTCCGCTGGTCCGTCGTCCGGCCCGCGCCGGTCGCCTGACAGACTCCTGCGACCTGCCTCTCCTCATCCCGATCCCTTCCCATCGGCCCCTTCACAGTTCGAGGACACCATGAACGACACCCCCGACCCGACGCCTGAGGCCGACGCAGGCACCGCCACCACCGCCGGTACCGCCGGCACCGAGCTGCCGCCCGTGCCCGAGGACATCCGTGAGGCGGCCCGGCAGGCACCCGAGCACTGGCTGGCGGTCATCGACCCCGCGTGGGACGGCGAGGAGACCCCGCCGGTGTGGGCGGTGCGCGGGCAGTGGCGCTCCGACGAGAACGGCGAGGTCGTGGAGTGGCAGGAGAATTCCGAGTACCGGCCCTCCCCCGAGAGCCTCGGCTGGCCCGAGCCCACCGACGCCCTCGACGCGGCCGTCCAGCTCTCCGCCACCGGGTACGCCCCCGCCGATGCGGTGTCGGCCGCACTGGCCCGGGCCGCGCTGGCCGTGCACACGACGGCCGACGGCCGCCCCGTCACGGCTGCGGCCCCCGACGGCACCCCGGTCGTGCCCGTGTACTCCGCGACCCCGCACCTGGAGGTCGCCGGACGGTTCGCGTACCGGGTCCTGCCGCTGGCCGAACTGGCCGAACTGCTGCCCGCCGGCCACGAGCTGTACGTGAACCCGACCGCCGGCGTGGCCATGCGGATCGAGGACGCCGTGCTGCGCGCGGCCCTGGAGCTCGCCCCGCAAGAGCCGGAGCGGGAGCCGGAGCGGGAGCCGGAGCGGGAGCCGGACTCGGAGCCGCTGGAACCGACGGACCGTGAGGCGGCGTCCGGGCAGGAGCCCTCGGTCGTCGCCCCGCCGCCCGAGCCGATCGCGCCCCTCGCCCCGATCCGCGTCACCAGCGACGGCCCTCCCGACGAACGCTGACGTACGGCGTGAACCCTGCGGGGGTGCCCATCCGTCGAGCCGTATAGGGGTCTGACGGCGCACGGAGGGGATGAGCGGTGGAGCAGAGCGGACGGCCGAACAGCGAGGGCGAAGCAACGGCTACGGGAGCGGGAGAAGGGCCCACCGGGGTGTGGGTGGGCGGCATCCAGCTTCCGGCGGTCGCCTGGGCCGCGGAGGAGCCGGAGGCCACCGCCCCCTCCTCCCCCGAAGCCCCCGAAGCCCCCGAAGCCCCCGAAGCCACCGAGGCCGGCGAACCCGAGGCCCCGCCCGCCGCGTTCGTCCTGCCGATGCTGCCGGACCCGCCCGAGGCCGAGGGTGCGCGGGCCCCGCGGGCTTCGGCCTCGGCCGCCGCCTCCGGATCCACCCCCGGAGCCGAAGCCGAACCCGAGGCGGAAGCCGAGGCCACCCCCGAAGCCGGCGCCGAGACCGAGACCGAGACCGCCCCGAGTCCCGTGCTCGGAGAGCCCGTACCCGCCTCCGCGGAGTCCGCGGGCGCGGCCGGGGGCGCCGCAGCGGACGGACCGCGCCCCGGCCGGGTCTCGAAGCCGGTGGTGGCGGCGGCCCTCGTCGGCGGTCTGGTCCTGGTCGGGCTGCCGCTGGTGCTGTCCCAGCTGGGAGGCGGCGGCCCGTCGCACGGGCCCGACGCTCCGCCCCCGGCCGGGATGAACCGCGCCGCGGGCGGCCCCGACGGCTTCGTGCCCGGCTTCGACGACCGCGGCAACACGGTGCCGGCCGAGGCCGGCCTCCAGGCGGCCAACCCTTCGCCGGGCCAGGGTGACCCGAACTCCGCGGGAGGCGCCGCGGGCGACGTCGGCACGCAGAACTCCGTCGACGCGCACATGAACGGTTCGGTGCCCCAGGGCGGCAGCGGCCCGGCCTCGGGTGGCAGCGGCTCCAGCGGCGGCAACAGCAGCAGCGGCAGCGGCTCCAGCGGCGGCGGCACTGGGGGGAGCACCGGCGGTGGCGGCACCGCAGGCGGTGCCCAGCCCCCCGCACCGGGGCAGCCCAACGCCGGCGCCCCGCCCGCCGCCGCGAAGACGTACCAGGCCGTCGCGGGCGCCGGGTGCTCGGGCAGCGGCACCGGCTACAGCCAGAACGGCTGGTACGAAGACGGACAGGCCGGGTGGAAGACGTACTCGGGCGGCTGGGGCGGCGACGGCTGCAACGGGCGGTTCACGGCCATCCCGATGTCGGGCGCGCCGAAGAAGGACAACGGCAACTACGCGCTGTGGACCTTCCGCACCGGCCAGGTCTCCACGGGGCGCTGCCAAGTGTCCGTGTACATCCCGAACAACAAGGACATCAAGGCGGTCGGCGGGGCGCCGGCCTACTACACCGTGCAGAGCTCCCTTTCCGCGGGCAGCGGCACGATCGGTTCCTTCAACATCAACCAGCGCACCCAGCTGGGAAGTTGGTACAACGCGGGCACGTACGACGTACGGGGCGGCCAGCTCGCGGTGATGCTGCACGACCGCGGCCAGGACTGGACCGGCAGCGGCGACAAGACGTACGCCCACAACGCGGCGGCCGCCGTACGCGCCTCCTGCACCGCCTAGCACCCCGCACCGCCGGCGCCCTCCCCCGCCCACCCCCTCCTCCCCGCCTGCTCCACCGAAGGGACCCTCCAGACATGTCGCGCCCTGTGCTGACCGTGTGCGCGCAGTCACGAAGTGGCTCGTACCGCACCATCGGCGAAGCCCTCCGCGTGGCGCGCAGCGGCGCGGTGATCTCCGTACGCCCGGGTCTGTACGAAGAGAACCTGGTGATCGACAAGATGGTGACGATCACCGCGGAGGACGCCAGGGGCAGCGTGAAAGTGGCACCCCGCAGCGGGGCGGTCGTCCAAGTGATCGCCGAGGCGGTGCAGTTGACCGGTCTGGTGCTCCAGGGGCACGACGACGAACTGCCCACGGTCGACGTGCCGCGCGGCCAGGCCGCGTTGCAGGACTGCGAGGTCGTCGGCAGCTCCTGGACGGCCCTGCTCACCCGCCAGCAGGGCACGCTCGCGATGCGCGGCTGCCGGGTGGTCAACCCGGCGGGCGCCGGCATCGTGGAGACGTCCACCGGCGCCAGCGTCATCGAGGACTGCGTCATCGAGCACCTGGGCACCTCGGCGGTGGTGATCGGGGAGCGCGCCAATCCGACGATCCGCAACTGCGTGCTGCGCGACGCGCGCGGAAACGGCGTGTGCGCGAACGGCGAGGGCCGGGGCTCGATCGAGGACTGCGAGATCTCCTCGACCGACAAGCCCGCCGTGGCACTGGAGGAGAACAGCGCGACCCGCGTGCTGCGCACGACGGTGCGGGACTGCGTCCTGGGCGTCTACATCAGCTCGGCCTCGCGGGTCCTGCTGGAGGACTGCACGGTCACGAACACCGCCGGCCACGGCATCGCGCTCGCGGGCGGCACCGATCCGGTGCTGCGGCGCTGCCGCACGTCGCGGACGAAGGGGGACGGCATCCACGTCACGGGCCGCTCCCGGGGCGCCTTCGAGGAGTGCGAGGCCGGCGGCGCGGAGGGCGCCGGTGTACGGGTCGACGAGTCGTCGAGCCCCTCGTTCAGCCGGGTCTCCGTACGCGACTGCGGGCCGGCGGGCGTGTGGCTCAGCGGGGACAGCGCACCCGACTTCGACCGGCTGGAGGTGCGCGACGGGGCCGGCGCCGGAGTGCTGGTGACCGACGGGGCCAATCCCATGCTGCGCCGTCTGACGGTCCTGGACGTGCGCGGCCACGGCGTGGAAGTGACCCGCAACGGCCGCGGCCGGCTGGAGGGTTCGCAGATCGGATCCACGGGTCAGTGCGGGATACGGATCTCCGAGGGCGGCCACGCCTACGTCGGTGACACCTCGGTACGGGCGACGGGCGCGGCGGGTGTGTCGGTGGGCGGTGGGGGCGTCGCCTCGCTGCGCGACTGCGATCTGGCCGAGTCGGTACAGGACGGAGCCGTGGTGGAGGACGGCGGTGAGCTGACCGCGACGCGCACCCGGGCCCGTGCCAACCGCCGCCACGGTTTCACCGTGTCTCCCGGCGGCCGGGCCACGCTCACGGCGTGCGAGGCGGCCGAGAACTCCCACGACGGCATCCGGGTCGACTCGACGGAGGCCGTACGCGTGCACGACTGCTCCGTCGTCGACAACCGGGGGTCGGGGCTGCGCCAGACCAAGCCCGGTACGCGGCTCGCGGTGGAGAACCTGACCAGCCGGGGCAACGAGATGCCGGACGCCCACGGCTCGGCGACGGCCCCCGCGGGCGGCGGGTCCGCCGAGGAGGGGGCGGGCGAGCCGGCCGGGTCGGCGGGAACGGCGCAGCCGGTCGTGCCCGACGGTCCGCAGGCGATCCTCGGCGCCCTCGTCGGACTGGCCGGCGTCAAGGAGCAGGTGGAGACGCTGGTCAACCTGAACAAGCTGGCCAAGAGGCGGGAGCTGGCCGGGATGCCCGCGCTCCCCATGAGCAGGCACCTGATCTTCGCGGGGCCGCCCGGGACCGGCAAGACGACCGTGGCCAGGCTGTACGGGACGATCCTGGCGGAGCTGGGGGCGCTGCGCAGCGGCCATCTGGTGGAGGTGGCGCGCGCGGACCTGGTCGCGTCCATCATCGGCGGTACGGCGATCAAGACCACCGAGGTGTTCAAGGGGGCCCTGGGCGGGGTGCTGTTCCTCGACGAGGCGTACACGCTCTCGCAGGGCGGCGGCGGTACCGGTCCCGACTTCGGCCGGGAGGCGATCGACACCCTGGTGAAGCTGATGGAGGACCACCGCGACGACATCGTGGTCATCGTCGCCGGGTACTCCGAGGAGATGCGCGGGTTCCTGGACTCCAACCCGGGCCTCGCCTCCCGCTTCAGCCGTACGGTCGACTTCGAGAACTACTCGGACGCCGAGCTGACCACGATCGTGGAGATGTCGGCCCACGGCCACGGCTACGAGCTGGCCGAGGGCACCCACGACGTCCTGACCCGGCACTTCGGGGCGATGACCAAGGGCGCGGACTTCGGCAACGGCCGTGCCGCCCGCAAGGTCTTCGAGGAGATGGTCGACCGGCAGGCCTCCCGGCTCGCGGGCCTCGCCGAGTTCGGCAACGCGGACCTGGCCCTGTTGCTGCCCGAGGACGTGGCGGCGGCGCCGGCAGCGGACGCGCCGGCCGGCGGCGCGCCCCGCACCGAACTCCTCGATCAGCTCGAGGCGATGATCGGTCTGTCGGCCGCGAAGGAACAGGTCCAGGACCTGGTCAACCTGATCAAGCAGGTGAACCGGCGGCGCGAGGCGGGGCTGGCGACCGCGACCATCAGCCACCACCTGGTGTTCGCGGGCGCACCCGGCACGGGAAAGACCACCGTGGCACGGCTGTACGGGAGGCTCCTCGCGGAGTTGGGCGTGCTGCCCGGCGGACAGCTGGTGGAGGTGGCGCGGGCCGATCTGGTCGGCCGCTTCGTGGGCCACACGGCGCAGCTCACGAAGGAGGCCTTCGACCGGGCCCGGGGCGGAGTCCTGTTCATCGACGAGGCGTACACGCTGACGCCGCGCGGCGGCAGCGGCAGCGACTTCGGGCAGGAGGCCGTGGACACGCTGATGAAGCTGATGGAGGACCACCGCGACGAGGTGGCGGTGATCGTCGCCGGCTACTCCGACGAGATGGAGGGCTTCCTGGCGTCCAATCCGGGTCTCGCCTCGCGGTTCTCCCGGCAGGTCCTGTTCGAGCACTACTCGGACGGCGAACTGGTGGAGATCGTGACGAAGCAGGCCCAGGCCGCGGGATACGTTCTGGCGCCGGACACGACCGCCGCGCTCCTCGAGCTGTTCGCCGCGGCGCCGCGCGACCGCACCTTCGGCAACGGCCGGTTCGCCCGGCAGACGCTGGAGTCGATGATCACCCGTCAGGCGGGGCGGCTGAGCCGGCTGGAGGTCGACGACCTGTCGGAGATCAGCCTGCTCCTGCCGTCGGACCTGCCGGTGAGTGCCCGGACGGGGAGCGCCGCGTGAGGGCGGGTGCGGGTGCGCTCCGCCGTGGCCTCACCGCGGCGACCCTGGCCGGGGTCTGCGCCGTGGGCGGCGCGTCCGGGGCGCTCACGCTGTTCCCCGGGGCGGGGTCCGCGCGGGCGGACGCGGTCCGGGCGCTTTCCGACGCGGAGCCGGATTCACTGCCGGGCATGACGCAGACCCTGGCCGACGTCCGGCAGGGCGGGTGCCGCAAGGGGTCGGACCGGGTCAGCGGCCGGGTGCCGTGGGCGCAGGCGTACCTGCGCCCCGACGCGGTGTGGCCACTGACCGAGGGGGAGGGCGTACTGGTCGCCGTGGTGGGCTCGGGCGTGGACGACACGGCCGGGGTCCTGGGCGGGCGGCTGCAGGCCGGGCCCAGGCTCCACGACGCGGGCCCGGGTGCGGACTGCGTGGGGCACGGCACGTTCGTGGCCGGGCTGATCGCGGCGAAGCGGGGTCCGGGCACCGGGTTCGCCGGGATGGCACCCCGGGCGCGGATCCTCTCCGTCACCGTCACGGACGCGGCCGGCAACACCGATCCCGGCCTGCTGGCCCAGGGCATCCGTGCGGCGGCCGACGGGGGCGCGCGCGTCATCGACGTGGCCGCCGTGACCCCTGCCGCGGCCGACTCCCTCGCGGAGGCCGTCGCGTACGCCACCGCCAAGGGCTCGCTGATCATCGCGCCGGCCGCCGCCGACACGCAGGGCAACAAGGCGCCCGTGTACCCGGCCGCGTACCCCGAGGTGCTCGCGGTGACCGACAGCGGGCCCGGCGGGGCGCCGGCGCGGTCCGCCTCCACGGGCCGGGTGGACCTGGTGGCGCCCGGGGACTCCGTACTGAGCACGGGCCCTTCGGGCAGCGGGCACTTCACCGCGTCGGGACCCAGTTACGCGGCCGCCGAGGTCGCCGGGGCCGCGGCCCTGGTGCTCGGATACCGGCCGGGCCTCACCGTCAGCCAGCTGGTCCACCGGCTGCGGTCCACGGCCTATCACCCGGGGACGGCCCTTCCCGACGCGCGGCTGGGCTACGGCTCCCTCGACCCGGTGGCCGCCACGACCACCGTGCTGCCCGAAGAGGGCGAGCTCTCCGTACGGGCCCCGGTCCGGGAGCGCCTGGACATGCCGGACGCCCCGGGCGACCGGGGGGCGGGGGCGGCGTACGCGGTCACGGGCGCGGCGGGCGCCACGGTGCTGGCCGCGGCCGCCATCGCCTACGCGGTTCCCCTGGGACGGCGTCGCGGCTGGCGGCCGGGCCGCTACGGGGAGCCCGGGGCGGGGGCCGGTGCGGGGGCCGACGGGGGCCGCTAACGCGCGGGGCGGGCGGCGTTAGGCAGTGCTTAGCGGAACGTTTCCGGGCGCTGACAGGCTCCGTCGCAGCCCCCTCACCACCCCCTGCCCGGGAGCAGAGCAGTGACGACACCCACGTTCGACCGCGCCGACGCGAGTACGGCGGCGGCCACCACCCTGGACCAGGACACCCTGGCGGAGCTGTACCGGCTCCACGCCCCCTACTTGCTGCGGGCCCTGCTCAGGATGGCCAACGGTGACCGCGGCAAGGCCGAGGACATCCTCCAGGAGACCTTCCTGCGGGCCTGGCAGAACCCGCGGGCGCTGTCCCGCGGGCCCGAACACGGCCGCCCCTGGCTGTTCACGGTGGGCCGGCGCATAGCGATCGACCACTTCAGGATGGCCGCCGCACGGGTCAAAGAGGTGGGCGACGAGGCCCAGGACGAGCGGGCGGACACGCTGGACCCCTACGACGAGGTCCTCGCCGCCCACGACGTGGCCCGCTCGCTCCGGCAACTGCCGCCGCACCAACGGGAGGTGCTGGTGCACCTGCACTTCCACGACCACACCGCCGCGAGGACCGGCCGCGCCCTCGGCGTACCCACGGGCACGGTCAAGTCCCGCAACTTCTATGCCGTACGCGCCCTCGCGCCCCTCTTGGAGGCGCGCGGGCTGGCGCCCGTCAACCACCGATCGACCCGTTCCCGGTAGCGGAAGCGGAAGCGAAGGAGAGTCATGGCCTGGTATCAGGGACACTGCCTCATCACAGTGATCGGCGTGGACGCCGACTGGCCCCAGCGGACGGTGGTGACCGTGCACGGCAGCCGGACCCGGCTGGTCATCCCGGGCACCGTGGGAGCGACCCAGATCGTCGACGCCCCGAGCTGGGACCTGGCGTTGGAGCACCGGTACGGCGACGAATGGCGCCCCAACGTCCGTGCGGTGACGAGCCGCTGGCAGAGCGTGGACGGGGTGGAGAGCCAGGTGGTGCGCAGCAAGGACCAGGACTGGCCCGGCCGGACGCAGGAGCGCAACCTGGTCCTGCGGATCGAGCGCATCGGCGCCGGCCGGACGCTCCACCACACGCTGGTGGACGCCGTCCCCAAGGGCACCGCCGCCCGGGTCCCCGCCGTCAGTGCCGACGGAGCCCTCGCGCCGGGCGCCGGCGCCCGGCCCGCGTCGTCGAGCAACGGGATCCCCGCCTCCGGCGCCGTCCCCGCCCGTCCCGCGACGACGGCCGGCGCGGGCGCGGCGTCCGCAGACGGGGCCTCCGAGGGCGCGGCCCCTGCCGACCGCGGGTACCCGACGACCGCCGACCTCGGTTACCCGACGACGTCGTCACACCCGACCACGTCGTCGCACCCGACCTTCAGGCCGAGGTGAGCGGCCGGGGGACCCGCGAGCGGCCCCGTGTCTGAAACCGCGCCGGGCGGGTAGCCGGTCTGGGGAGGCACCATACATGAGACGCAGTGACTGGATGCTCACCGCCGGCGAACGGGGGAACAGGGCCACCCGGGTGGACCGCCGACATCCCGACGGGGCCGCCTGGACCTGCGGCAACGAGGCGCGACCGCTCGTGCACGGTGCGACGTACTTCGCGGAGCTCCTGCGCGCCATCCGGGCCCAGCGCCGGGGAGACCTCCTCCTCTTCACGGACTGGCGCGGCGATCCCGACGAACGCCTCGACGGCGAGGGTACGGAGATCGGTGCCGTCCTGGCGGACGCGGCCGCGCGCGGCGTGATCGTCAAAGGTCTCCTCTGGCGCTCCCACCTGGACGGACTGCGGTACAGCGAGAGCGAGAACCGGCACCTCGGGGAGGAGATCGAGGCGGCGGGGGGCGAGTGCCTGCTCGACCTGCGGGTCCGTCCCGGAGGAAGCCACCACCAGAAGCTGGTCGTCCTGCGCCACCCCGGCCGCCCCGCCCTGGACGTGGCCTACGTCGGCGGGATCGACCTGTGCCACAGCCGCAACGACGACGCCTCGCACCAAGGGGATCCACAGGCGATGCCCCTGGCGGCCGTCTACGGTCCCCGGCCACCCTGGCACGACGTGCAACTGGCCGTCCGGGGACCGGCGGTCGGGGACATCGAGGCGGGCTTCCGCGAACGATGGGAGGACCCGGCCGCGCTGAGCCGCAGCCCTCTCGTCAAGCTGCGGGAGCTCGTGAACAGGGAGGACACCTCCGCGGATCCCATCCCGCCGCAGCTTCCCGACCCGCCGCCCTGCGGGCACCACACCGTGCAGGTGCTGCGCACCTACCCGAACCGGCTGCTGCGGGGCTACCCCTTCGCGCCGGACGGGGAGCGCAGCGTCGCGCGCAGCTACCTCAAGGCGCTGAAGCGGGCCAGGCGGCTCATCTACCTGGAGGACCAGTACCTGTGGTCCCCCGAGGTGGTGGAGAGCTTCGCCCGGGCGCTGCGCGAGAACCCCGGACTGCGCCTGATCGCCGTGATACCGGCAGAGCCCGACCAGGACGGCCGGCTGTCGCGGCCCATGAACCTGGTCGGGCGGGTCAAGGCGCTGGACAAGCTGCGCGAGGCGGGCGGCGAACGGGTGGCGGTCTACGGGCTGGAGAACCGCGCCGGTACTCCTGTGTACGTGCACGCCAAGGTGTGCGTCGTCGACGACGTGTGGTCCACGATCGGCTCCGACAACATCAACCTCCGGTCGTGGACCCATGACTCGGAGCTCAACTGCGCCGTCCTGGACGAGGACGTGGACGGCCGGGCGCCCGCCGATCCCGCCGGGCTGGGTGACGGTGCCCGGCGCTTCGCGAGGGAGTTGCGGCTGGAACTCTCCCGTGAGCACCTGGACGCCCCCGAGCCCGGCTCCCCCGGCGCCCCGGACCTTCTGTGCGACCCGGAACGGGCCTTCGAGGCGTTCGCCGCGACCGCTGCCGCGCTGGACGCCTGGCACGAGGGCGGCGGCCGCGGCCCGAAGCCGCCCGGCCGGCTGCGTGCCTACCGGCCGCCCGCCTTCTCGCACGTCGAGAGCCGTCTCGCCATGCCGCTGTACCGGCTCCTCGTCGACCCGGACGGCCGTACGTTCGGCCTCCGGCGGCGCAACGCCTTCTGACGGCGGCGGGGGGGGGGGGGGGCCGGGGGGGGGGGGGGGGCGCGGGGGGGGGCGGGGGCGCGGCGCGGCGCGCGCGCGGCGGGTGCCCCCCCGCCCGAACAGCGGGCCCCCG
>NZ_JBEXOV010000138.1:0-15163 GCF_040611715.1 Streptomyces sp. NPDC006544
GTCCCGGATCCGGGACATGCGCGCGGCCGGCGCCGAAGGCGGTGTCGTCAGGGATTGCGCGGGCGCGCCCACGAGCCGCCCGACCGTGGTGAAGGACGGGTCGTCCTTCCAGGCGGTGGTGTCGGTCCCGAGGCGGGCCATGCGCGCGGCGAGAAGACCGGTGCCGCCCTGGTCGCGGATCTGGTCCATACGGTGGGCCCGCAGGGGGCGACCGTCCCGATCGCGTCGGGCAGCCCCTTCAGCCCGTCGCAGACGACCGTGCAGACGTCTTCCGTGCCGCGATTCTTGATCTCGGTGAGGACCTGAAGCCAGTATGTGGCGGCACCCTCGCCTCCGTCGCCGGCCCACAGGCCCAGGATCTCGCGAGTGCCCTCGACGGTGACCGCCAAAACCACGTAGACCGGCCTGTTGGCCACCTTCCCGCCCCGCAGTTTCACGTGGACACAGTCGATGAACAGGAACCGGGTAGACCGAGTCCAGGGGCCGGTTCTGCCATTCAGTCATGCCGCCGATCACCTTGTCGGTCATCGTGGAGATGGTGCTCTTGGAGACCTCGGCGCCGTAGACCTCCGCCAGGTGGGCCGAGATCTCCCCATGGGTCAGGCCGCGGGCGGACAAGGACAGAACCATCTCGTCGACGCCGGCCAGACGCCGCTGCCGCTTCCGGACGATCTGCGGCTCGAAGCTACCCTCGCGGTCCCGAGGCACCTCGATCTCCACCGGCCCGACCTCGGTGAACCACGGTCCTCGAGCGGGTGCCGTTGCGGGTGTTGCCCGAGCCGGCCTTCTCGTGCTTCTCATGCCCGAGGCGGTCGGTGATCTCGCCCTCGAGGGCGGACTCGAGGATCTTCTTCGTCAGCAGCTACAGCAGGCCACCCTGGCCGGTCAGCTCGATCCCGTTCACCTGGGCCCGGTCCACCAGCTGACTGATCAGCTGGTCATCCAGAACGTCCGGTGCCAGCCCGGCCGGCTGCACTTCCTCCACGGCCGCCTCAGCGGGACGATCACGTCTGTCATCAGGTGTCACTTCCTACGCGAAGATCCACCGTTGACCGTACAGACCCGCACTTCAGTTTGGCCACTGAGCATTTCAGTCGGCCGCTCGTGCGCTCAGTGCTGTGAAAGGCTGAGGCATGCCCCACCACCTGCGGTTCTTCTTCGAGTACGGTGTCGACACCCCGTTGTGGCCAGGCCCGTCGGACATGCCCGACCTCGACAGCCCCTACGGGTACCCCTGCGCCCCGGCGAAACTGCCCATCACTCCGGTTACCAGCAACGAGCTCACGAGGCTTGCCGACCTGTACCAGTCCTCACTCGACTGGGACCACCCGGCGGGTCCCTCGCCCTGGACCCTTGAGCAGCAGGAATCGTTCCAGTGTGAGGCCAATGCAGCACTGGAAGCGTTGCGCCGCGAGCTGGGCGACGGTTGGACGGTTGAGGACCGAAGCTGAGTCCCGCCTGCGGCCAATAAGTGTGCTCAGCTGGCCAACTACGGGGTTCTGACCGCGCTTCCGTGATGGCTACGTCAGAAAGGCGGCCCACTTCCAAACCGGGGAGGCGCCTGGGCAGCGCAGGACTTCGTGCCCATAGCCTGAGGTGATGTACGAGACCTCAGCGGCTCTGGCGACCGCGCGCTGGCCGCTTGCCGCGTCCGCAGAGACCGACTGGCTGCGGGAACTGGCCGACGACGACGGGCTCACCGGTTTCATGCCGCCGGCGCTACCCGACGCGGCCTGGGTGCTCCACTCAATGTACGAACACGAACTCGGGCCCTTCGACATGTCGTACGTCGCGTACCAGCGTGCCTTCCTGAACAGCAAGGGCGACGGCTCCGAGATCATCCCGGGTCTCGACCCCGCAGAGGTGTTCGACGATCTCTCGGACACCTTCGCCCCGTCCAAAGGCGAGCGCCCTGGGCCACGCTGGCGCCGCCTGCGCTGGGCAGAGCTCGCCCGGCGGACCGGCGATCCCGTGGCCGCCGAGGGGCGTCTGCCCTGCCACACATCCTTCCCTTCGCTGCGCGACTCGGGCGGGTGGCCGGTCGGCATCACGGGTCCGTCCGAGGGCAGCCTGGACCGCTCCGACTGGAACCGGCTGGTCGAGATCTTCATCGAGCACAGCCCGCAGGGCGCGGACACCCGATGCCTGGCCTACTACACCCCGCTTGTGCTCGGGGCAGAGGACTTCGACAACCTGCACCTCCGGGCAGGCCGGCTCGCAGACGCGAAGGCCCTGTACGACCACCCCGAAGAAGACGCGTGGAGCCCGTCCAACCTCTGGGCCCACGACCGGTCCTGGGTCCTGTGCACGGACTACGACTTGTGGGCCACCAAGGTCGCCGGCCCGGTCCCGCTCGTCGAGGCCCTCCTCCACGACTCGGAGATCGAGGCCGTACGACTGCCCTGGGCCCCCTGATCCGACTGCCCGACCTGGGATGGCGATGGTCGCCCCACTCCCCACCTGGGTCGTCAGTTCGGCGTCAGGTAGTTCGGCGCTGTCGCCGATCTTGTGACGCTGCGTCGGCCTGACGGCCCTGGTGGTGCTGGCGGAAGTGGTCGGGTACCTCTCGCTGGACGGCGGGCTGATCGCGCTGCAGGCCAGGCACCAGCCGCTCGCCTGAGGTCAGCGTGCCCGGGCGAGGTCCAGCAGGTGGTGCATGACCGCCACCGGCAGTGCTGGATTGCCTGCGGCAGCCGCAGCATGTGCCGGCAGGGTGAGCCGCCGGAGAAGTTCGTCGGCGGGCAGCCTGGGGTGGCGCACCGCCCAGCCGCCCACCTCGGGGTCGTCGGCGAGCCGCAGCACCAGCTCCGGCCCGGCCTCCGGGTCATCCAACGCGGCGTGCCGCAGCCGTGGGTTGGGGTCGTCGGCGAACCGGGCCAACCCGGGCTGGGCGAAGTTGCGGTGGTTGCGGTACCCCGACCAGTACCGGTCCTGCACCGTGGCGTACAGCTCCACCAGCAGCTCGTGCGGCGCGTCCTCGCACTCCTCGGCCAGCGTGCGCCGCACCCACTCGTCCTCGTCCGCGGCCAGCAGGGCCACCACGCCCGGCGCCAGGTGCGGTTGAGCCGCGAGCACCCGCCGCAGCCCGACGTGCGCCGACCGCGCGATCCGGCGGGCTGCCTCCGGGTCGGTCGCCTGCCGTGCGATCCAGGGCGGCGGCGACCAGAAGTGCTGCCACACCGTGCAAGGGATAGCCGTGCGCTGTTCCTCCGTCAGCTCCTCCCGCATCGACACCGCGAGCCGGACGTCGTTCTCGGGATCCTCCGCCAGTCGCAGGGCCAGGACGGTCGGTACCTCGGGATCAGCGGCGGCCTTCATCCGCACCGCCGGATCCGGGTGCGTCACCCGCTGCTCCGCCGTCAGCACGGGCGGCGGCTCCTGCACCGCGACGGGCGGTTTCTCACTCTCGCCGACGATCCGCCGGATCTTCGGTTCCAGGTCCTGCGCCAGGATCTCCAGCACCCCGGCAGGGATACGGCGCTTGTACTCGAAGAGCATCACCGCGTACACGAACCGGACCCGTGGTTCCGGATCCCGCGCGAGCCGGGCCAGCACGTCCACGTCCGCCGTCGCGTTCTCGGTCACGTCCAGCCGGTGCTGGATCTGCGGCGAAGCCACCAGTAGCTCCGTCGCTGCGGCATCCAAGGTCCTGTACTTGAGCCAGAAGCTCGGTATCGGTAGCTCGTCGAACTCCAGCAGCCGGGCCAGCGTCTCCACCGGCAGCACCTGATTGCTCGCCAGCCCCTGGAGCCAGCCGTCCACCACATCGTCATCCGCAGCTGCCCGCGCCAGCGCCCCACCCAGTCCGTCCATCCCGCCATTCTCGCTGCCCCGACGCCGTGGGCTCGCCGCTGACCGGCGCCACCAGGCCCGCCCAGCACTGGCGCACGCCCGGCATGGAGAAGCACGGAAAGGGACGCTGGGGCCGGAAAATCCGGCGCCTCGGCTGCCTGTTCCCGCATCAAACGCCACTGCAGCTCCACGACCGCGGCCGGCCCGCGGCCGTGCGCCTCGGCGCGCTCGCTGGAGTGCAGAAACGGCAGCTCCGCCCGCAGCTCCCGCAGGTTCCCGCCCCGCCCCCACGCCACGCCCGACCTGACGACATCCGCCAGGTCGGGCGCGGATTCGCGGAGGTCAACGAGCTGGCCGCTACCGGCTGTCCCTCAGCGCCATCGGCCGCCGTCTACAGCTTGACCGCAAGACGGTCCGGCGCTACCGGAACAAGGACCTGGCAGGCCTCCTCGCCTCGGCGCAGGACCGCGGGCACGGTGTCCTCAAGGGCAGCTCTTTTGTCCCCCGTGCCCGAAGGGCACATAGGGGCGGCTCAGCCCGCAGGGCTGTCCTTTAACCGCGTATTGATCAGACGAGAGGGGCGGCGTGCGCCGCCCCTCTTTCACCTTTCCGGCCGTCCGGCCCGGTCTCAGCTATCCCAGCCCGGGTCCACCGCTCCCGCGAGCACAGAAGCTATGTCGCGCCACGTGCACCCAGGGCTCGCGCACGTCGCCCAACCGCGGCTTTGCATCACCACCCGGCCCCCGCACGCCGGGCAGGTGTGCGGAGCCCAGCGCGAAGCGCCGCCGAAGGCGCCCTTGACCGCTCGGCACAGCCGGCACACTCATTCAGTTGGCGGGCCGGGGAACGGGGCGGGAGCCTCAGACGGTCGGGGACGCGGTGTAGTCGTGGCGCTGGTAGCCGCGTCCGTCGCCCTGCCAGTCGAGGAGCAGCGCCGCGTTGGCCAGGGCCCCGCGGCCTGCGCGGCGGCTGATCGTCGGCGTGCGGTAATGGGCGTCGTAGTCGGCGCCGGACGCACGTGCTGACCTCCAGCTGTGCTCGATGGCGGTGAAGTCCCGATCGACGACCACGGCCCTCATGTCCCAGCGCACCATGGACGGGCTGGCGGCCGCCCGAGCAGGCCGCAATGGCGGCCAGAAACCCAAACTCGCCCCCCGCCAGGTGATGCTGGCCCGCCAGATGTACGACTCCGGCGACTTCACCGTCCAGCAGATCGTCGACGGATTCGGCGTCACCCGCCCCACCATCTACCGCCACCTCAGCAGGGTTTCCCGTCAACGGTGATCGACCCCGCCCGAGGCGGAGGAGACGCCCCGGGCGCCACCGCTTGTTTATCAAACGGGTCGACCCGTAAAGTGTGGGCATGAGTTCCTCTCCGCCTCCCAGGGGGCGTCCCAGGGATCCCCGGTCGCACGAGGCGATCATCAGCGCGACCGCCGCTCTGGTGGCCGAAGTCGGCTACGCGGCGACCTCGATCGGGGCTGTTGCCGCCCGCGCCGAGGTCGGAAAAGACACCATCTACCGGCGGTGGTCGGGGAAGGCGGAGCTGGTCTTCGAAGCCGTGTTCACGACCACCGACGATTCCCCCGTACCGGACACGGGAACGCTCACCGGAGATCTGACCGTACTGCTCGGATCCCTGGTCGATGAGTACCGCACGCCGGCCAGCACTGCGGCGCTGCCGGGGCTGCTCGCCGATTTCGCCGCCGATCCGGCCCTGAAGGCGCGTATCCGTACGGACTTCTTGGCTCCGTCGAAGGAGCGGCTGGCGGTCATCTTCGACCGGGCCGCGCAGCGCGGCGAGATCGCCGCCGGCACTCCGGTCAACCTGGTCCTGGACACGTTGGCCGGAGCGGTGTTCTTCCATGTCGCGCTGGTCGGGGAAACCCCGACGCCGCAGCTGGCCGGCCAACTGGCCGCGATGGTCTCGCGCGGCATCGAGATCCGATGAACGCCCGCCACCCCACAACGGAGGTTTCCGTGTCTGACGCCGCCCTCACCACCCCCGCAACCCCGGCCGGCCGCCGCTGGCCGCTGTGGACAGCCGCCGCTCTCGCCGCGGGCATCACCGGACTTCACCTGCTCGGCACCCCGGAGTTCGTCGATCCGCTGCTCGGCGCCGACCTCGACGCCTCCGTCATCCAGCTCTTCCGCGTGCTGTGGCACGTGTGCTCACTGCTGCTCGCGGCCCTCGCAGTCGCCCTGACCTGGGCCGCACGCGCTGAGCGGACGGCCGCACGGCCGGTCCTGGCCTTCGCCTGGTTCATCGCCGCCGCATTCACCTGCGTATTCTTCGCCGTCGATCTGGCAGCCTTCGGAGGCGCGGTGTTCACCCTGCCCCAGTGGACCCTGTTCGTGCCGCTGCTCGTGCTGATACCGCTGTCCCGCTGACCGGCCTGTCGGGCGTTTGGGCCTTGACTCCGGGTTTTGGACACTGGAGACACTTGGGATTTTGATGATCCAGGAGAACTGAGTCCCCGTTGGGGTGAGGCACTATCCCGCCGAGTTCAAGGCGGACGCGGTCACGTTGTACCGCTCGCGGCCGGGAGCGACGGTCAAGTCCGTCGCCGGCGATCTCGGAGTGAACACCGAGACACTTCGGAACTGGATCAAGGCTGCCGACGGGGCGCCGGCCCGCCGCCCCCTCCGCACCGCTGGCCGCTGCGCAGGTCGACGTCGACGACATTCAGGTGGAGCTGGTCGCTGCCCGGAAGGGGATCCGTGAGCTGGAGGAAGAGCGTGACGTTCTCCACAAGGCTGCCCAGTATTTCGCGACGGAGACGCGCTGGTGAACCGGTGCCGGTTCGTTGAACATCACCAGCGGCGTCACGGCGCGAAGCGGCTCTGCGACATCCTCGGCCTTCCCCGCTCGAGCTTCTACTACTGGCGCCGCACCACGGTCGCAAGGGCGGCCAGGCAGGCCGTCGAGGCCGGCATCGCGGCTCGGATACGCAAGGTCCACCAGGACTCCGACGGCACGTACGGAGCCCCAAGGATCCCCGCCGAACTCCGCGACGAGGGCGGCCCGGCGGTCAACCACAAGCGTGTCGCCAGGATCATACGGACCATCGGGCTCGAGGGGGCCCGTCTGCGTCGCCGGCACCGCACCACCGTCGCGGACCAGGCGGCGCCGAAGGCGCCGGCGACCGTCATCGACCTCGTCTCCCGCCGGCTGGCCGGATGGGCCATCGCCGACAACATGCGGACGGAACTCGTCACTGACGCCCTGACAGCAGCCGAGCGGACCCGCCGGGGGGCCTCCATCTGCATGACCAGCGCCTTCCACTCGGCGTTGCAGGGGAAGGAATGGGGTGGCCATCCAGGTGAAGCGGGCGGCGATCTGATCACCGCGGATGCCCGACAGGAGGCTGCCACCCTCGATGTCGATGCCCGCGTAGGCGAAGGTAGCCGGTATGCGTTCGGAGAAGTACTTCAAGGTGTCCTTGGCTTCGGCTCCGGGGTCCGCGTCCGTGCGTCCTCCTGCGTTGCTCCCTAAGGCAGTTACTGGATGCTCGTGAGGTGCGGATGTCCTGGGTCGGCTGGGCAGGCGAAGACGTTTAGCTTGCCCGACCGGCCCACCTCGACCCCGGAGTGCGCGCCGCCTCCGCTGACATCCGGATCCCGTTCCTCCAGCGGCATCCAGCTGCCACTTCCGCCGTCCCACTCCGAACTGTCGATGGTCAGCAGCAGTTCCATCGGGGCCGCGCAGGCCGGGCACTGCAGGACGGCGGCGTCGGTCAGGTTCCAGGATGCGTAGCCGCCGGCACGCCAGCCGGGCGGGATGGACAGGTCGAACTGGTAGGTCGGCCAGTCCCATTCCTCCACGCCGGCCTCCTCGGCCTCCTCCTCGAGGGCCTCTTCCCTGGCTTCGATCCGGGCGCACAGCTCTTCGGGCAGCAGCCCGGCGAAGGGGTACGTGACCACCTGCTCCGGGTGCAGCACGCACGGCTCGGGTACGTATCCCTCGGAGCCCACGACCTCCGGCAGGGGCGGCTGCGCCAGCACCCCGACGACCTCCCACGACCGGCGCCAGCGCAAGTCGAGCAGCATGCCGGTCCGGTTCCCGCCGTGCGCGTCGAAGGGGCACCAGAACACCTGGAGCAGATCGCGGTCCTCCGGTCCCGCGAGCAGGTCGGGCACGTCCCGGCGGTACAGCTGGGCCAGGCCGATCATCGGGAGCGGATCCGACTCCCCGCTCTCCCCCGCCGCCCGGTGCCTGCGCTGGAGCTCCTCCAAGAGCCCCCGCTCCTCGTCCGTGAGGCCGGAGCCCGGGTCCCGCGCCCACGCGGCGGCCCAGAGCTGCCGCTCCCGGTGGATGTCCGCGGGGCGTCGGCCGCGCCCGTGGGGGTGCGGATCGGTGCACACCGGCCACGGATCTTCCGCCGGCCAGAGCATCGGCCCGCCCACGGAGCTCACCGACGCGTCGGGGCTGCCCCGCCTCGGGTGCAGCCGGGTGGTCGTGCCTCGGTGGGCCGCGATCCCGGGGAAGAGCCCCTCGACGTCGAGCGGGCGCGGTGGCGTGGTTCTCGTCATGATTCCGAAACCCTAAGGCAGCGGCCGCCCCGGCCGTCAGCCAGCCGGGCGCCGGGCCGAGAGGGTTCGGCGCCGATTGTCCGTTGTTCGGCTTCGGACAGCGGGGAGTTGTTCCTACTTCTCAGCGACATCCCGGGTACCAGTGACCACGAGACGTTTCTGGACGCCTGTCGATGGCCTTGAAGTTCTCACCGTATGTTCAGGATTCGGTGTCAAGGCCCACCATCAGCCGCCCGGGCCAACTACCCTGGTCAGCGGACTGATTGCCGCCGCTTCCCATGACGATTCGCGAACCGTCGCGAGTTCGCACCGGATGCGATTGGCGGCGCTTGGTACAGCGGTACTGGGCACGGTGGAGGGCTTCGAGCTGGCTCGCCAGCTCCTGCCGTGCGGTCGACGTCCTGGCGTATCCGATGCGGACCGGGCGCTTGGCGTGGGCCGCGGTTACGGCGGCGAAGGCGGGGCCAAGGGAACAGTGGCGGGGCCCGTATTCCAATAAGTGCTCGGTAGAGGGGTGTTGGTGGGAGTCTGAGATATGACTCCGTGTCTGTCACGCCGTGCTGCCACCCGTGCTCAAGGGTGCGACCTCATCATCGCGTCCCTGCCGCTGGAGGAGGGGCTGGGGCCGGCGATCGCCAACCGGCTGCTGCGGGCCGCGGGGCCCCGGCCCTCCCGGTGAGCGGCTACGCCCGGGACGGTCAGGACCCGGTGGGGACGGCCGCGTCGATTCCGCGGGCGGCGACGAGCTGTGCACTGCCGTCGGCAAGCCGGTAGGACAGCCCCACTACTGCCAGGCGGCCGTCGGCAACCCGTTCGGCCAGCACGCGGGAGCGTTCGAGCAGCAGGTCCAGGGTGTGCTCTATGTGCTCGGCCAGGATCTCCTCGGCCGTCTCGCGTCCGGCGGCACGGGCTGCCAGCACGCTCGGGGTCACTCGTTCGACGACGTCCCGGACGAAGCCGCCTGGCGTCTGTCCGTCTTCCAGGGCGGAGCACGCTGCGGCGACGGCGCCGCACGAGTCGTGGCCGAGGACAACGACCAGGGGCGCGTTGAGGACGCTCACGCCGAATTCGATGCTGCCGAGCACTTCCGTACCGGCGACATGCCCGGCGGTGCGGACCACGAACAGGTCGCCCAGGCCGCGGTCGAAGATGATCTCGGCGGCCAGCCGGGAGTCGGAGCACCCGAACAGCACGGCGAAGGGCTGCTGGGACGGTGCGGTCTCGGTGCGGCGGGTGGCGTCCTGGTTCGGGTGCTCGGGGGTGCCGGAGACGAAGCGCTGGTTGCCGGCCATGAGCAGCGCGAAGGCGTCGCGGGGCGTCTGGGTCTCATTCATGGACGCAGCCTACGAGGCGGCACCGGCCGTCGTCGCGACCGGTTCCGCCGGAAGGCGCCGGGGCACGTGATGCGGCCGGCCCCGGCACTACCGCGCAGCACATCCACGGATCCACCACCGGGCACGACGTCCATCGCCCCGACGCGAGCGCCGACAGGAACGGCGACGGCATCGTCACCACGGCCGAGGGCCTGCCCGCCTACGACATCTCGAGCCCAAGCTGCCCCAGGAAGCCACCTCACCGGCCAGCTGCGGCATGCTTCACGGCGCGACCGGCCATGCCCCCTCGATGAGCGGGGCACTGGCCCGGCGAATCCCACGCCAGGCCTGGGGCCGGTAGTCAATCGACTCCCGCCCGTCCTCACTCCCCCGCACCCTGAGCCGCAGACGTTCCCGAAACTCGCCTATAAGGCCGCAAGGGACAAGTCCGCGGCAGCAGCCACCTGCTCATGATCTTGGCTGTCGGGCAGGAAAGGCGGGCATCAGGCGCGGTCCGGCTCATCACGGCGAAGGGTTCGGCCAGATGCAGGGGCGGGGCCACTCCTTCGAGGGTACGTACGGGCCCGGGCCAAGCCGCGCTACGGCGCCCGACGAAGGACGAAGAAGGGGTGCGGACCCCGGCCCGGGGCCGTTGGTGCTCGCGCGCCACTGAAGCAGCAAGGGGAGTCCCTATGTTTCGCTCGCGGGTTGTTCGACGCTCACGTCCTGGTCGAGCGGGTGCCATCCGAGGCTCTGGTACAACGGCACGAGCGCAGGCTGGCAGAACAGCAGCGCGTGGTGTGGGCTCATGGCGCAAGCACGGTCGAGTGCCGCTGCGACCACGCGTCGCGCCAGCTCCTGTCCTCGCATGTCGGATGCGACGGCCCTTCCACCGACGCCCACCACCTCTGTCCTGACCTCGCCGATCGCGACAGGCAGCCACAGCAGGCCCGCGTGTGCCATAAGCCGGGCGCCGTGTCTGATACCGAAGTCGGGCATGGGACCGGCAACCTGCGGCGCGGCGGCGCGGGAGATCCGGGCCCCCGTCGCAGGGCGCGGCCCGCTGGGCCGCGCTGCTCTGTATCCGGCGGGTATCGGGGAGCGCTCGACCGTCCATCGGTTCGGGTACACGTGCCCCTCGCCGGGGGAACGGCGGCGACCGAGGCCATATCGTTGCTTTCAGGTCTTCCGGTCTTCAGGTACCCGTGCCAACCGTTTCCGCCGAACAGGAGTCGCCCGCCGTGTCCGCCGCCGCCCCGCCTCCCGCCGCAGCGCAACCCGTCCGCGTGCTGCTGGTGGAAGACGACGAACTGATGCGCCGGTCCTTCACCGTCGCCCTGGAGCGCTACGGATACCAGGTGCGGGCCGCCGCCGACGGGCTGACGGGACTGGAGTCCTTCCGCGACGACGGCTTCGACCTGCTGATCCTGGACGTGATGCTGCCCGGACTCGACGGGATCGGCCTGTGCCGCAGGGTCCGGGAGAGCAGCCTGGTCCCGATCCTGATGATGTCGGCCCGCGGCGACGGGCTGGACATCGTCGCCGGCCTGGAGGCCGGGGCGGACGACTACGTGGTCAAACCCGTGGAGACGGGCGTCCTCGTGGCCCGCATCCGCTCACTGCTGCGGCGCGCCACCTATCCCCCCTCCCCGGCGCCCGGGCAGAGCGCCGACGCGCCGACGCCGTCCGGCGCGGCTCTGCTGGTCTTCGGCGACCTGGCCATCGACACCGGCGGCCTCGAGGTGTCCGTCGGCGGGGTCCCGGTGGCGCTGACCCCGACCGAACTGAAGCTGCTGCTGGAGTTCGCCGCCCACCCGGGCATCGTGCTGGAGCGGCACACCCTGCTGCGCGACGTCTGGGACTACGGATGGGACGGCGACAGCCGGGTCGTGGACCTGTGCGTGCAGCGGCTGCGCGGGAAACTCGGCCGGGACCGGATCGAGACGGTCCGCGGCTTCGGCTACAAGCTCAGGCGCTGAGCCCGGTGCGCCCCTTCGGCCGGCCGCGTCCGGGTCGCGTGCCCCTCCGGTGGAAGATCGCCGCACTCGCCGCCGCCACGGCCTGCCTGGTCTCGGCGGCGGTGGGCGGGCTCGTACATCTCTGGACCGCACGGGACATCCGCGAGCGCGCCGCCATGCGCGCCTCCAACACCGTGTACACCGCCATGGACGCCTACCGGCGCACCGGCACCCTGATCGACGGCGCCGACCTCGACCCGTCCGAGCTGCCCGCCGCCCTGCGGAACCCGGTCGACGCCGGCCGGCACACCGCCTCGGACGGGCACGTCGAAGGGAACCTCGGGCCGTCCCTCTGGGCCGCCCAGCGCACCGGCGGCCCGGACAGCCCGGTCCTCGCTGTCCGCGTCAACATGAGTCCGGAGCTCCACGACCTGTACCGGCTCGACCTGACCATGGCCGCGGCGTCGCTGATCGCGCTCGCAGCCGCCATCCCCCTGGCGGTCTACGGATCCGGCGTGCTCGGCCGCCGGCTGCGCCGGGTCTCCGAGACCGCGGGCCGGATCTGCGCCGGGGACCTGGACGCCCGTACGGGACCCACCGCCCGCCGCGACGAGGTGGACGACATCGCCGCCAGCGTCGACCTCATGGCCGACACCCTGGGCCGGCGGCTGCGCGACGAGCGCCGGTTCACCGCCGACGTGGCCCACGAACTGCGCACGCCCGTCGGCGGTCTGCTGGCCGCCGCCGATCTGCTGCCGGGCGGCGAGACGGAAGACCTGCTCCGGGCACGGGTTCGCGATCTGCGCGGGCTGGTCGAGGACCTCCTGGAGATTTCCCGGCTGGACGCGGGCGCCGAACTGCCGGTCCACGCCCGGGTCCCGCTCGGCGCGGTCGTCTCCGAGGCCGTGATGCGCACCGGCCTCGCCACCGAGGTCGCCGTCGACCCGGGGGCCGGGACCGTGGAGACCGACCCGCGCCGGCTGGAACGGATCGTGGGCAACCTCGTCGTCAACGCCCACCGGCACGGGAACGCTCGGGTCCGGGTCAGCGTCGAGGGCCGCACCGTCGTCGTACGCGACCACGGCCCCGGTTTCCCCGCGGACCTCCTGCGCGAAGGGCCCCGGCGCTTCCACACGGGCCGGGCGGAACGCGGCACCGGTCACGGGCTGGGCCTGACCATCGCCCTGGGCCAGGCCGGGGTGCTCGGCGCGGAACTCCGCTTCGGCAACGCTCCCGACGGGGGCGCCGTCGCCACGCTGCGCCTGCCGGACTGACCTCCGCCGACCGGTGGGGGCTCCGCCGCGGGCTCGGGTCGGGCTCCGCTCGCGCTCGGCTCGGGCTCGGCCCGGGCTCGGGTGCTACAGAACCGATACGCGGCGGAGCGAGCGCCGGAACACGGTGGTCCGGGCCCCGATACCTTCCCCCGACACCCTTCGGAGTGCACCCGTCCGCACCCGAAGAGGAGCCACCGTGACCGCCGACCCCCCTGCCCCGCACACCCCGCCCACCCTCCGCACTCCGGCCGGGATCGCGGCCGCCACCACCGGCCTGTCGAAGGTCTACGGCAGCGGTGACACCCGCGTCGTCGCCCTGGACGAGGTCGGCGTCTCCTTCCGCGAGGGCGAGTTCACCGCGATCATGGGCCCCTCCGGCTGCGGCAAGTCCACGCTGATGCACTGCGCCGCCGGGCTCGACTCCTTCGACTCCGGCTCCGTCCGCATCGGCACCACCGAACTGTCCACCCTGAACGACGAGCAGCTCACCCGGCTGCGCCGGGACCGGATCGGCTTCGTCTTCCAGGCGTTCAACCTGCTGCCCACACTGAGCGCCCTGGAGAACATCACCCTGCCGCTGACCCTCGCCGGCCGTACTCCCGACCGGCAGTGGCTGGACCACCTGGTGTCGATGACCGGCCTCACCGACCGCCTCGGCCACCGCCCCGGGCAGCTCTCCGGCGGGCAGCAGCAGCGCGTGGCGGTGGCCCGGGCCCTGGTCTCCCGCCCCGCGATCGTCTTCGCCGACGAGCCCACCGGCAACCTCGACTCCCGTGCGGGGGCCGAGGTCCTCGGCTTCCTCCGCGAGTCGGTGCGCGAGCTGGGCCGGACCGTGGTCATGGTCACCCACGACCCCGTCGCCGCCGACTATGCCGACCGCGTGGTCTTCCTCTCCGACGGCCGTCTGGTCGACGAGATGGCGCGGCCGACCGCGGACCGGGTCCTGGACCGGATGAAGGCCTTCGACGCCCGCTCGCACGCGAGCTGACCCACCCCGGCCCCTGCCGCTCCGGCCCCCGGTCCGCTCCCCCTCCAGCCACCCGCTCGCCTCCGCCGAGCCCTCCCCCAGGATCCGCACCCATGTTCCGTACCGCCCTGCGCAACGTGCTCGCGCACAAGGCCCGCCTGCTGATGACCGTGTTCGCGGTCCTGCTCGGGGTCACCTTCGTCACCGGCAGCCTCGTCTACGGCGACAGCCTGAAACAGGCCGCCGTCGACCGGGCGAGCGCCGGCTACGACCGCGTCTCCCTCAACGTCGCGGCCAACACCCTCCCAGGCGCCCCTCCGACCACCCTCGACGCCCGCACCGCAGCTATCCTGGCCGAGGTCCCCGGCGTTGCCGCCGTCGCCGGCCGGGTCGGGGGCTTCGCCGCCGTCGCCGACCACGAAGGCCGACTCCTCGGCAGCGCCACCTCGCGCGAGGGAGGCAACTTCGCCCCCGGCAAGGACGGAAGTGACCCCGCCTACCGGTTCACCGCGGGCTCGGGCCCGGCCGGCGAGCACACGGTCGCCCTCGACGAGGCCTCCGCCGTCAAGGGCGGTTACCGCGTCGGTGACACCCTGCGCGTGGGTACGGCCGCGGGCGCGGCCTCGTACACCCTCAGCGGGGTCTTCCGTACCGACGCCTCGAAGCTCTCCCCCGGCGGCAGCCTGACGCTGTTCGCCGACGCCACGGCCCAGCGGCTGTTCCTGCGGCCCGGTCGGTACACGAACATCGAGATCACCGCCGCCCCCGGTACCGACGTGAGCCGGCTCGTGGAGCGTGTCGAACCGGTACTGCCGAAGGACACCACCGCTGTCACCGGCTCCCGGCTCGCCGAACTCCAGGCGAATCTGGCCTCCAGCGACAGCGACACCATGAGCCAGATCATGCTGGGCTTCGCGGCGGTCGCCCTGTTCGTGGCCGCCTTCCTCATCTCCAACACCTTCACCATGCTGGTCTCCCGGCGCACCAGGGAGCTGGCCCTGATGCGGGCCGTCGGCGCCTCCCGCAAGCAGGTGCGCCGCATCCTGCTGACGGAATCCGTCCTGGTCGGCCTGATCGCCTCCGTGGCCGGCGTCGTCGCCGGCACCGGGGTCGCCGCCCTGCTCCAAGCCCTCTTCACGCCCGTCGACGGGCCGGCCGCCCCGCTGGTCCTCTCCCCCGCCACCGTGCTCACGGCGCTGACTGTCGGCACCGCCCTGCCCGTGCTCGCCGCCCGCGACCTGGTCCGCAACTCCCTGCGCATGCGCCCCGACCGCATCATCGTCGGCGAGGTCCGCGGCGGCGAGACGCTCGACATGCTCCAAGCGA
>NZ_JBEXOV010000139.1:0-15118 GCF_040611715.1 Streptomyces sp. NPDC006544
AGTTGCCTACGCGTCACGACCACAGTCCTACCGGATTCCACCCCGCGCAGGGGGAAGAACTTAGAAGCTGATCACGACATCACACAGGCCCTAGTGACCGGCGGCGCTCACGGCTGTCAGGGCTCCGAGCTGTGACCGGGCGAGGGTGACGGCCTCGCCGAAGCCGTTGCGTACGGCGTCGGCCAGGGCGCGGCGGATCGCGGCTTCGGCTGCGGGCCGGTCTCCGAGGGCGACCAGGGCTTCGGCGCGGCCCAGGCGGAGCAGGGTCTGGCGGGCGGCGATCAGGCCGGTGGGGGTGTCGCCGCCCCGCAGGGACAGTGCGTACGCCGTGCACCGTTCCGCCGCCGCGGCGTCGCCGCGCTCGAGGAGCTGCCGGGTGCGGTGGTGCAGCGCCAGGAGCTCGGTGAAGATGTCCTGCGCCTCGCGGGCCAGTTCCACGGCGCGGCTGACGTGGCCGAGGGACACGTCGGTGACCCCGCCCCGGTCCAGCGCGACGGCCAGGTTGACCAGGGCGGTGGCCTCGCTCGACGGGTCCTTCGCGCGGGCGGCGAGGGCGGGTGCGATCTCCAGTTCGACGAGCGCCTCGGACAGCCGTCCCTCACGGGTCAGCACCCAGCCGAGGAGCGCCCGGACCCGGGACTCGGCATCGGGGTCGTCGAGCCGCCTCGACGCCTCCAGGGCGTGGCGGAGCATCGGGGCCCAGCCGTCGTGGATGTGCCACACGACGTGCGGCCATTGCAGGACGGCCAGCCGCCAGGCCCGGTCCTCGTGGCCCGCGGCCACCGCCGCGGTCACCGCCGCGGCCAGGTTGTCCTGTTCGACCGCGTACCACTCGAAGGCGGCGTCCCGGTCGGCGAACTCCCGTACCGCGTAAGGGGCACGGAAGTCGGCGGGCAGTACGCAGCAGGGCTTGTCGTCGGGCTCGGCGGCCGCGGACGCCGCCAGCGCGGTGACGGTATAGGAATCGAGCAGCCGCAGCAGCGCGCCCTCGTCGGCGTGCAGCCCGCGCGCGTAGAGGCGGACCAGGTCGTGCAGGGAGTAGCGGCCGGGCGCGTACTCGGTGATCAGGTGCGCGCCCGCGAGCCGGTCGAGGGCCTCGGCGGCCACGGCGGGGCCGCTGTCGAGGAGCGCGGAGGCGGCGTGCCGGTCCAGGTCGGTCCCGGGCACCGCGCCGAGCTGGGAGAAGAGCCGCAGCGCCTCGCACGGCAGTCCCTGCACCGTGAGCCGCAGCGCGGCGGCGACGCCCGCGTCCTCGCAGTCGTCCAGCGAGAGCAGGGCCAGCCGGCGCTGTTCGTTGGCCAGTTCGGAGGCCAGGTCGGCGAGCCGCCAGCGCGGCCGGGCCGCCAGCTGTGCGGCCGTGATGCGCAGCGCCAGTGGCAGTCCGTCGCAGAGCCGGGCGAGTTGGGCCGCTGCGGCCGGTTCGGCCGCGACCCGGTCGGCGCCGACGGCCGCGGCGAGCAGTTCGGTGGCCGGCGCCGGGCCGAGTACGTCGACCTGCACGGGGCGGGCCAACTCCTCGACGATCAGACCGCCGAGGCGCAGGCGCGAGGTGACGAGGACGGCCGAGCCGGGCCCGGTGGGCAGCAGCGAGCGGACCTGTTCCGCCTTGCGGGCGTTGTCGAGGACGACGAGGAGTTCCCGTTCCTCGGTGAGCGTGCGGTACAGGGCGAAGGCGGCGGCCGCGGACTCGGGCATCCGGCGCGCGGGCACCCCGAGCGCCAGCAGGAACTCCCTGACGATCTCGACCGGTTCGACGGGAGCGCCGCCGAAGCCGCGCAGGTCGGCGAAGAGCGTACCGTCCGGGTAGCGGGCCTGGCCCGCGTACGCCCATTGGAGCGCGAGGGCGGTCTTGCCGACCCCGGCGGGGCCGATGACGAGCGCGATGGCGCCGTCCCGGACGATGCGGCCGATTTCCAGCAGTTCCGCGTCGCGGCCGAGGAAGCCGCGTACACCGCGCGGCAGCAGTCGCGGGACGGGGCCCTCGGACGCGGACGGGATGTGCCGTACGGAGGCGGCGCGGGGGCCGTCCGCCGGGTGGTCCTGGCCGGCCCGGTCCGTCCGGTCCGTCCCATCGGCCCCGTCCGTCCGGTCCCTCCGGTCCGCCCGGTCCGCCCGGTCCGCCCGGTCGGCCGTCGCCGTGGGCGCCGGGGTGGGGGCAAGGACGGGGGCGGGGGCCGGGGGCGTGCGGACGAGGGCTGCCGTGCCGGCGCGGTCCGCGCGGACGAGGGTGACCCTGTGGGTGGACGGCTGGCCCACGGGCTCCCCGCGCAGGATCGCCTCGTAGGCTCCGCGCAGTCCCGGGCCCGGGTCGACGCCGAGTTCCTCGGCGAGCAGGCCGCGCGTGCGGTGGTACCAGTCGAGGGCGTCGGACTGCCGGCCCGCCTGGTACAGCGCGAGCATCAGCGAGGCCGCCAGGGACTCGCGCAAGGGGTGGGCCACCGCCTCGGCCCGCAGCACGGCGGCCGCTCCGGCGCGGTCGCCGAGCCGCCCGTAGGCCTCCGCCAGATCCTCGACCGCGACCAGCCGGATCTCCTCCAGGGCGTGCGCGGCAGCGGTCAGCGCGGCGCTCGGGACCGTGCCGGTCAGCGCGGGACCCCGCCACAGGGCGAGTGCCTCGCGCAGCGTGGCGACCGCCTCGGCGGGCCGCTCCCGGTGTTTGCCCAGCCGAACCAGTTCCTCGAAGCGGTGCACGTCGAGCCGTTGTTTCGGCATCTCGAACACGTACGACGGCCCCTGGGTGACCAAGTTCACCCCGAACTCGTCGGCTCCGGTGAGCAGCGCCCGCAGCCGGGAGACGTGGCCCTGGATGACCGTACGGGCATGGGCGGGCGGCTCTTCGTCCCAGAGGGCGTCGATCAACTGGTCCATGGGTACGGCCGAGTTGGCCCTGAGCAGCAGCAGGGCGAGCACGCTGCGCCGCTTGGCGGGCCCCAGCGGCAGTTCGCCCTCCCCGGTGGTCGCGCACACCCCACCGAGCAATCGGAACTCCATCGGGGTCCCCCCTCGTCTCGCGCCGTCCCGCCCTGCCGGCCGGCGCGGAGGCCGGTCCCGAGGCACGGCCGGGCTGGTCAGGCCCGGAATTTCGCACTACAGAACGGCAATCCTACGAGTCCCGGACGGCGCCCCGAGCACCCCCGTCCCACCCGACCTCGAGCACCCCCGTCCCACCCGACCTCGAGCACCCCCGTCCCACCCGACCTCGGCGGACTCCCTTGAACCTGCCGGACCGGCGCGCCCGTTCCTCCGGGTACTCGTCGCCGTCGGCGCGACGGCGCTGAACGGAGGACGCTGTGGTGGCCTGGGGCGAGGAGAGCCGAGGGGTGGACGGGGTCGCTGCGTGCTCCCGGCTGCGTCGGCTGGGCGGGGAGGACGATCCGGGGTGGGGGCTCGCACCCGGGTACGGCACGGTGGCGCGGACGACGGAGAGGGCGGCAACGACGGCTGGAACGACGGCGGCAGCGGCGGCGACCGCTGTCCTGCCGTCGGTCGCGGCGGTCTCCGGGGCCGCGCCGGCCGGGGCCGGCCCTCACGTCGCGCCGGTCATGACCGGCGCGGCTGCTGCGGCTGCGGCTGCCACGGCTGTTGCGACCGCCCCTGCCGCCTCTGCCGGCGCACCGGACGCCTCCCTGCCCGTTCTCGGCGCCGCCGCCGGGGTCGAGCTGTCCTCCGGGCGGCTGGTCCGCAGCCGGCGCGCCAGCCTGCGGAGGTTCAACGGACTCCTCGGCCCACGGGACGACGAGGACCGGCTGCGGACCGTACGCACCACCCCGCTCCGTCGCTGCCACCGGATCGCCGTGATCGGCCTCACGCCAGGCGCCGGCAGGACGACCACCGCAGCCGTACTGGGGTCCCTGCTCGCCGCGGAACGCGCCGACCGGGTCATCGCGGTGGACGCCGACCCCGAGTCCGGCACCCTGGGCCGCCGGGTCGCGCGGGAGACCCAGGCGACCGTACGCGGTCTGGTCACCGAACTGGCGCGGCTGGAGACGTACGCCGACATCCGCGGGTTCACCTCACGGATGCCGGGCGGGCTGGAGGTGCTGGCCGACGGCGCCGAACGGGCGGCCGACGGGCGCGCCCTCGACGACCACGAGTACCGCCGGGTCATGCGGCTGCTGGGCGGCCAGTACCCGCTCGTCCTCACCGACAGCGGCCCCGCCCTGGCGAACAGCCCGCTGCCCGGAGTGGTCGAACTAGCCCACCAGCTGGTCCTCGTCGCCACGCCCAGCGTGGAGGGCGCCGGCGGCGCGAGTACGGCGCTCAGCTGGCTGGAGGCGCACGGCTTCCAGGAGCAGGCGCGCCGCACCGTCGTCGTGCTCTCCGGGGTCCGGGGCACCGGGCGGCTGCTGCGCCCGGACGAGGTGGTCGCCCACTTCCGGACCCGCTGCCGCGGGGTGGTGGTCGTTCCGTACGACGCGCACCTCGCCGCCGGAGGCGAGTTGAATCCCGGCGCGCTGCGCCGCAGGACGCGGGCGGCCCATCTCGAGCTGGCGTCGCTGGTCGCCGAGGACTTCACACGGCCCGACACACCGGCGCCGCCCGGGGTGTGACTCAGGCGGTGGCGGCGGCCACTTCCCCGTCGGCACCCGCCACTCCCCCGTCGAGCCGGAAGCGTTCCGCCTCGACGGTACGGCGCTCCTCGGGCGGGACCCGGTCCCGACGCTCGAACCAGGCGGTCAGCCGGGCCCGGGCCTGGCGGTCCCGATCGCCGGCGGCCCCGGCCTCCGTCTCAGCGAAGGAGACCTCGCGCAGCAGCACCCGGGCGGGCAGGGCGGTGTCCTCGTCGCCGGGGAGTACCGCGAGCACCGAGTAGCGGGACCCCGGGGCGAAGACGACCTCGGGCTCGGCGGCGGCCGGGGCGAAGGCCGCGGTGCGGCGCCCGGTGGCCGACCAGATCCCGAACTCCACGGGAGTCCCGAGGTCCACGTCGTGCGCCAGGACTCCGGCGACCGGGGCGGGCTCCGCCACGAGGCTGCCGGTGCGGTAGGCGTCGAGCGCGGTCCCCTGCGCCGGCGCGCCGACGAGGACCGCCCCGTGATGGCTCGGCAGTCTGCGCAGCCCCGAGCCGAGGCACCGCAGATACGGGCCGAGCGGCCCCTGCCCCCCGGCCCGGGCCTCGGCCACCAGCTCCGCGCGGCCGGCGGGACCGCCGCTGTCGGCCTGGTGCAGGAGTACGGCGACCAGATCCGGCTTGAGGTCCTCGCGCTGCGAGGACCTCAAGCCCGGAAGTTTGGCCGCCACCAACTCGGCCTTGCTGGCGACGAGGTGGTACCGCTGCCCGAGGAGCTCCCTCAGGCCGTCCCGGTCCCGCGCGGAGGCCGCCGGGGCTGCCGCCGGGGGCGCGGATTGCGCCGCTGCCGCTGCCGTTGCCGCTGCCGGACCGGGATCCGCTGCGGGCGCAGGTGGCGGTACCGGTGCCGGTACGGGCGCGCTCGCCGGAGCGGGGGCAGGCACCGGAGCGGCTGCGGCCAGGGGCCCGGACACCGGCCCTCCCGCCGGACCCGAAGCCGCTCCGTGCTCGGGCGCCGCAACCGGTGCGGGTCCGGCTGCCTGCGCAGAACCCTGTGCGGGTGCCGGTGCGGGGGCCTGGGGCTGGGTTGGTGCGGGGGCCTGGGCCGGTGCGTGGCCCGATGCCGGTGCTGGGGCCCGGGCCGGTGCCCCTGCCCCGGCCGGTGGCAGTCCCGATGCCGGGTCCATGGACGGTGCCGATGCGAGGGCGGGGGCCGGTGCCACTGCCTGGTGGGGTGCCAATCCTCGGGCCGGTGGCCGTTCCGGCTCCTGGGCCGGTGCCGGCTCCCGAGTAACTGGTGGAACGGTGCGCGGGGCCGGGGCGGGCGCCGACCCCGGGGCGGAGTCCAGCGGCAGGGCCGGAGCGACTGCCGAGACGGGCGTCGCTCGCGGCACGGCCACGGGCATGGCCGCAGCTGCGGCTGACGCCGCGAGGGCCGACGAGCCTGTAGCGCCCCCGGAGTCGGGGGGGACCTGCCCGGGTGACGGCGGGCTCGCGGGGCCGGGAGGCGCAGGAGCAACCGGACCGGTGGGCCGTGTTGCCGAGCCGGGGGCCGGCGGATCGGCAGGACGGGGGTCCAAGGGATCGTCAGGGCCGGAACCCACAGGCCTGCCCGCACCAGACAGCTCAGGCCCCACAGAACCGGAGGTCCCGGGCGCGGAAGAAGCAGAGGGCGCGGGGCCGACAGGGTCGGAAGCCACGGGACCCACGGGGTCGCAAGACGCAGGGCCGACGGGGTCGGAAGGCGTAGGTCCCACAGGGGCGGACCGACCGGGCCTTGTGGGGGCGGTGGTCCGGGCGCCGCCGCTCAAGGTGGGCCCTTCTGCTGCCGGCGGCTCCGGACCGAGCCATTCCACCGGGTGACGGCGGCACAGGAAACGTCCCACGGCCTCCGCATCGCCGTCGCAGGTGCCGGCCAGGACCAGACCGTAGGGGCCGCCGCCCAGCGGGGACGGCAGGGCGGCCAGGACCGGCTCGAGGTGGTCCCAGACCTCGGCGCCGAGGGGCCGGCGGCCTTCGCCGACGATGAGGACGGGACGGTCGTACGAGGCCGGACGCATGCGGGGTACGACGTCCTGCGGTTCCGCTTCGGGCCGCAGCCAGAGCCCGGCGGGGACGGCCTCCAGCACCCAGCCGTCCCAGGCGGCGAACAGCGCGGGGCCCGCGGCGTGCAGCGGGTGGACCGCGTGCCACCCGGAGGCGACGACGCGGCCGTGCGACGGCGAGGCCGTGAGTTCGGCGAGGACGGGCTCCCAGGTGGGGCGGCCCTCCGCGTCGAGGAAGGCGGTGGTGCTGTGCTCCGCGCCCCGGACGGGCAGGCCGACGGCGGCCCGCACGTCCTGGCCGAAGTGGCCGGCCAGCGCGGCGGCCATGTCGGCCAGCGCGGCGGGAGGGGCCCAAGGAGCGCAGAGCAGCAGCCCCGCAGGGGCCAGGCCGAGCGCGGCGACCCGGCGCACCAGTTCGGCCGCGGACAGGTGCGGATCCCGCGGGGAGCCGACGCCGAGGATCAGCGTCCCGGGGTCGGCGGCGGCCAGCGCTCCCGCCCCGTCGGGGCGGCCGGGCGCGGCCAGCCAGAACCCCTGGTTGATCGGCTCGGCCTGCGGATCCGCAGGCACCGGCCGCTCCCCGCCCACCTCGCCCGACTCCTGCCCATGCCCCCCATGCGCCGGCTCCCCATGCGCCGGCTCCCCCGCGCTCGCCCGCGACTCCGCGTCCGACGGCCACGTAGGCCCGAGGTTCCGGTCGGGCCGCTCCGCGGGCTCGACCAGCCACCACGAGCCCGGAGCCGTGTTCCCCGGCGCCGTCACCCGCAGCCTGCCGTCGGCCTCGACCGACACCAGCCCGTCGGGTGCGATGACAGGCAGTCCGGCGGTGCGGGCGACCGCGTCGGCGGGACGGCGGCCGTCCGGTCCGGGCGCCGCCAGGCCCGAGGCGGCGAGGACGAGGGCCTGGGCTCCGCGCTCACGTGCCAGGCCGGCAAGCCGCGCCAGCGAGGCGCGCAGCACCGGCGCGGCGTCGGCCGCGGCGGCGAGTACGAGCAGG
Source organism: Streptomyces sp. NPDC006544 (assembly GCF_040611715.1). Taxonomy (NCBI): domain Bacteria; kingdom Bacillati; phylum Actinomycetota; class Actinomycetes; order Kitasatosporales; family Streptomycetaceae; genus Streptomyces; species Streptomyces sp. NPDC006544. The sequence continues at coordinate 7,553 of NZ_JBEXOV010000139.1, forward strand.
GCATCGGGGTCCGGACACAGCCCGGCCAGGGCCGATGCCAACGGCGTGTCGTCCGCTCCGGCGGGGGCGATGACGAAGTGCGCCCCGAGGGGACGTAGTTCGGGGCCGTGGTGGCCGGACGGCGCCGCGGTGACGGGTTCGGGCGTGCCTGTGTTCATCGATCCTGTCCGTTCTGCCGGTCCGTCCCCGCTCACGTCGCCCTGCCGTCACCGCCGTGGCCACCGTCACCTTCCTGGCCACCGTCACCGCCGTCACCCTCCCCCTCGCCGCCGCGCTCGCCCGCGTACAAGCCCGTCTGGACCTGGACCGTGCGGCGGCGCGTGATGTGCAGGCCCCGTCCGACCGGGAGCACCTTGGGTTTGACGTTGCCGAAGAGGATGCCCTCGGAGGGCGGGCAGGACAGCAGCAGCGCCGGGGTGTTGACCTCTTGGAGCTTGCGCAGGAGCGGGTCGACCAGTCCGCGTCCGGCGTTGTTGGCCGAGCGGGCGATGATGAGGTGCAGGCCGATCTCCGCGCCCTGGGCGAGGTGTTCGAGCAGCGGCGTGAAGGGATGGGTTCCCGAGCTGCCGATGAGTTCGTAGTCGTCGACGACGACGAACAGTTCGGGCCCCTGCCACCAGTCCCGCAGGCGCAGTCGGCTCGGCGTGATGTCCGCCGACGGCACCCGGTTGACCATCGCCTTGGCGGCCCCGTCGACCATCTGCCGCAACGCGTCGGCCGCCACGGCGTAGCCGAGCCGGTGGGATTCCGGGACGGTCTCGTAGAGTTCGCGCCGGAAGTCGACCAGCATGATGCGGGCCTGGGCCGGGGTGTAGGCGCTCATGATCTGCGTGGTGATCAGCTTCAGGAGGTTCGTCTTGCCGGACTCGCTGTCGCCGACCACGATCAGGTGCGGATCCTGCTCGAAGTCGTGCCAGAGCGGCTGGATCTGCTGGTCCTCCAGGCCGAGGGGGATCTGCAACGCCCCGCGCGGGGCCGGGAGTTCGGCGGCTTCGAGGAGCAGGGGCAGCATCCGGACCGCGGGGGCGCGGGGGCCCGTCCAGTGGTCGGCGACCACGTCGGCGAGGTCGGCCACCCCTTCGCTGAGGTCGCCGGCGGTGCCGCGGCCGTCCATCCGGGGCAGAGCGGTGAGGAAGTGCATCTCGTCACCGGTCAGGCCCCGGCCGGGGATCTGCGGGACCTTCGCGGCGGCGCGCATGTTGACGACCGAGTCGATCGGGTCGCCGAGGCGCAGTTCGAGCCGGGTCTGGAGCTGGTCGCGCAGGCCGCTGGTGACCTCGCCCCACCGGGTGGTGCCGATGATCAGGTGGACGCCGTAGTTGAGGCCCCGCTGGGAGATCAGTGTGAGCTGCTGGACCAGGTCCGGGAACTCCTGGCGGAGCGTGTTCCAGCCGTCCACCACCAGGAAGACGTCGCCGTACGGGTCGTCGGCGAACTCGCCGGCCGCCTTGCGGCGGCGGAAGGAGGCGACCGAGTCGACGGCCTCCTCCGCGAAGTACTTCTCGCGGCGCGTGATCACGCCGTTGATCTCGGCGACGGTCCGGTTCACCCGCTCGGGGTCGTGCCGGCCGGCCACTGCGCCCACGTGGGGCAGGTCACGCAGTGAGGTGAGCGCGCCGCCGCCGAAGTCCAGGCAGTAGAACTGCACTTCGGCCGGGGTGTGGGTGAGGGCCAGGCCGGCCATGACGGTCCGGATCAGGGTGGACTTGCCGCTCTGCGGGGCGCCCGCGATGCCCATGTGGCCGCCCGCGCCGGACAGGTCGACCGTGAGCAGGTCGCGCATCTGCTGGAAGGGCCGGTCGACGACGCCGACCGGGATCTTCAGGGTGCCGCGTACGGAACCGCCCTCGACGGTGAGGCCGAACCGCGGGTCGGGGGCGAGCGGCGGCAGCAGTTCGTCGAGCGTGGGCGGTACGTCCAGCGGCGGCAGCCACACCTGGTAGGCGGGCGGTCCGGCGTCGTACAGACGCTGCGTGGCGATGTCGAGCAGCGCCCGGGTCTCCTCGGCCTCCTCCTGCGGGGTCTCCTCGACCTCGGGGAGCGGCGGCGGGGCGATGTACTCGGTGCTGTGCTCGACCACCTGGCCGGTGAGGGCCGCCAGCCGGCCGGGGCTCCGCTTCGGCTTGTAGGTGCCGGAGACGTACGCCGCCTTGAAGCGGCTCAGGGTGGAGATGTCGCTGCGCAGGAACCCGTTGCCGGGCTGGGAGGGCAGCTGGTAGGCGTCGGGCACGCCCAGGACGCCGCGGCTCTCCATCGCGGAGAAGGTGCGCAGACCGATGCGGTACGAGAGGTGTGATTCCAGGGCGTGCACGCGGCCCTCGTCCAGGCGCTGCGAGGCGAGCAGCAGGTGGACGCCGAGTGAGCGGCCGAGCCGGCCGATCATCACGAACAGGTCCATGAAGTCCCGGTGCGCGGACAGGAGTTCGGAGAACTCGTCGACGACGACGAAGAGGGTGGGCATCGGGTCGAGCGGGGTGCCCGACGCGCGCGCGCTCTCGTACTCCAGGAGGGAGGAGTAGTTCCCGGCCGCGCGCAGCAGTTCCTGCCGGCGCATCATCTCGCCGTGCAGGGCGTCGCGCATGCGGTCCACGAGCGCGGCCTCGTCGGCGAGGTTCGTGATGACGGCCGAGGTGTGCGGAAGCTTGTCGAGGCCGAGGAAGGTGGCGCCTCCCTTGAAGTCGACGAGGACGAAGTTGAGGATCTCCGAGGAGTGCGTGAGGGCCAGCGCGAGGACGAGGGTCCGCAGGAGTTCGGACTTGCCGGAGCCGGTGGCGCCGATGAGCATTCCGTGCGGCCCCATGCCGCCCTGGGCGGACTCCTTGATGTCGAGGGCCACGGGGGCGCCGTCGGCGCCGACGCCGAGCGGGACCCGCAGCTTGTTCGACTGGTTGCGCTGCGCCCACTGCTGCTGGACGTCGAAGGTGTGCAGGTCGTGGATGCCGAGCAGCGAGGTCAGGTCGAAGTCCGCGGCGAGTGGTTCCCCGGCGTCGACGGAGTCGCCGAGCCGGTAGGGGGCCAGCAGCGTCGCGAGGCGGCGGGCCGCGGCGGGCGCCATGGCGTCGGGGCGGCCGAGGACGGTCACCTCGTCCTTGCGGTTGCGGTCCGAGCCGACCATCTCCAGGCTGCCGTCGGCGATCCGCAGCCGCAGTGTGACCCGGGTGTGCTTCCACTCCAGCACCCCGGCCAGGTCGATCAGGGTCGCGTTGCGGTATCCGGCGAGGGCGGCGCGGTGCGGGCCGGCCAGCTGGGCGCCGTCGAGCACGATCACGGTGTACGGCTCGTCGCGGCTGGGGGTCGCGTCGGGTTCGTAGGGCGGCCGGGCGGCGAACTCGTCGCCGAGCAGCTGCTCCACCTCGCCGATGGTGGCGGCGACCAGCCGTACGGGGCCCGCGCCGTCGGTTTCGAGGGGGTGCAGGGCGTGCGGCAGCCACTTGGTCCAGTCCCAGTGCGCGCGCCGGTCGGGGGACGCGACGACCGCGATGCGCAGTTCGTCGGGGGCGTGCAGGGTGGAGAGCTGGGCGAGGACGGAGCGGACCAGGGCGCGGGTGCGCTCCTCGCCGTCGGGTTGGTCACAGCGGAGCACGACGTGGGCGAAGCCGCGCAGGTGGATGGCGATGGGCTGGCCGTCGACGGTTCCGTACGCGTGGATGAAGCGGCGCAGGGCGTGGGCGGCGAGCGGTTCGAGGTCCTCGACCGGTTTGGTGGCGAGCGGGGCGAGGCGCACGGCGAGCCGCTGGGCGCCGACCGCGATGCGCACGTCGCTGAAGTCGGGGTGCGAGGACCGGCGTTCCCACAGCCGGGAGGTCCGTACGAGGGACGGCAGTTCCTCCGGGCCGGGGTTGCGCCAGGCCAGGGCCTGCTGCTGCTTGCCGATGTCCTTGCGGACCTGCCGGCGCATCTGGCCGAGGTAGCGCAGGTAGTCGCGCCGCTCACCGATCAGCTGCACCTTGCGGTCGCTGTTGCCGCGGATGATCTGGGTGACGAGCATGCCGACGGCGGAGAGCACCATGGTGCCCATCGCGACGTAGGTCATGATGCCGCCGTTGGGGCGCAGGAAGATGAAGACCATGGAGAGCGAGCTGAGCGCCATCGGCACCATGGTGATCATGTTGGAGGCGCTGCTCTGCTTCTCCGGCAGGACGGGGGGCTCCTGCAGCTGGAGCTCGCCCTCCGGCATTTCGGGTCCGGGACGCCGGGCCGGTCGGCTGACTAGCACCACGCTCAACGGGAGGCTCCTCACTTCCGGGCGGCCGGGCGGTCCGTCCCTCCGGGGAACGTGCGGGGCGCGGGCCGTGGTTCAGGAGGTCGGCGGTTCCGGCGGCAGCTCGTTGAACCGGGTCCCGGGGCAGGGACGTTGCAGTGGACGACGGCGCGGGAGCCCGTCCGGGCGACAGGGGGGCCGGTGGATCCGGTGGGTGAGGACGGGGCCGGCGCCGAGGCGGTCCGGCGGATGCTGCGCGGCTGGCTCGCGGTGACGGTGCCGGCGGACCCCGCGCCCGGGGCGAGTCCCGCGGCAGGGGCGGGTCCCCCGGGCGGGACGGCGCCCGCGGCAGGGGCGGATCCCGCGGCAGGGGCGGATCCGGTGGCGGGCACCGGCCTGGACGTACCGGAGGCCGAGGCGTCGACCGTGGTCGAGGCCGTGCGCGCCGTACTCGGCCTCCCCGCCACGCCGGACGGCGGCCTGCTGCCCGAGCCCCCGTCCGCGCCCCCCTGCACTTCCGCGTCCCCGTCCGCGTTCCCCTCCCCGTCCGTACGCGTCGGCCCCCGCGCCCTGTCCGCCCTGTCCACCGGCCGTTTCGCCGAGTTGCGGCTGCTGGCGTGGGCCCTGGTCGTCGAGGAGCATCCGTCGGCCGGGCGGTGGACCGCCGAGGAGAGGAGGGACACGGAGTCCTGGTGCGCACTGCTGCTGGAGCGGTGCGGCGAGGACGGGACGCGGCGGATGGTGGCCGCCCTGCGCGAGGAGAGCTGACCCGGCCCACCGGCTGGTGAACCCGGCGCCACGTCCCGGCCGTTCTCGCCCATGACGGCATTCCGGTACGCGGACGTGCCGGTGAGGAAGGACGGGCAGCGGTGAGCGGTGGCACGGTGGCGGGACTCTGCCGATTGAGGTTTCGCGGGCCGCTGAAGGTGGTCGAGCTGTCCGTGCCCTCCGACGTGCCCTTGGGTGACCTGCTGCCGACCGTCGTCGGGTTCTCCGGCAAGGACGGCGAGGATCTGGCCGAGGAGGCCGTCGAGGCGGGCGGCTGGGTACTGCAGCGACTGGGCGCGGAGCCGCTCGACGAGGAGCTGTCCGCCGAGGCGCTCGGGCTCAAGGACGGTGAGGAGCTCCAGCTGCGCCACCGCCGGGACACGATGCCGCTCGTCCACTTCGACGACCTGGTGGACGGCATCGCGACCGGGCTGCGCGAGCGCGGCGATTCCTGGCGGCCCGCGATGACCCACCACCTGGCGCTCGCCGTGGCCCTCCTCGCGCTGGCCGGAGGCATCGTCCTGCTGGCCCTGCCCGGCCCGGACCAGCCGCGGATCACGGCCGCGGCCGTGACCGGCGTGCTCCTGCTGCTCTGCGCGGGCAGCGCCTCGCGGGCGGTGGGCGACGCCGGGGCGGGAACCGCGCTGGGAGCCGCGGCCGTGCCCTACCTGGCGCTCGCCGGAGCGCTGCTGCCCGACGGCGCCGGCGATGCCACGGCGGCCCGGGTGCTGGCCGGGAGCTCCGCGGCCGCGGGCGGCGCCGTACTGGCGCTCGCGGCGGTGGCCTGCGCGGCCCCGCTGTTCCTCGGGCTGTCGCTGACGGCGGCCCTCGGCATGGCCGCCGGGACGATCGCCCTGGCCGGGCTGCCGCTCGGGCACACCGCCTCCCTGGTCGCGGTGCTGGTCGTCGTGGTCGGCGCCTTCGCTCCCAGTCTCTCGTTCCGGATGTCGGGGCTGCGTCTGCCCGCGCTCCCCCGCAACGCCGAGGAACTCCAGGAGAACATCGAACCGTTCCCCGCCGCCGACGTACTGGCCCGCAGTGCCGTGGCCGACGGCTATCTCACGGCCTTCCACGTGGTGGTCGGCGCCGCCTGCGCCGGCTGTCTCACCCTGATCGCGAGCCAGGACGGCTGGGCCTCCGCGGCCCTGACGGCCGCCCTCTCGGCGCTGCTGGCCCTGCACGCCCGTACGGTCGGCAGCGTGCCGCAGCGCTTGGCGCTGCTGCTGCCCGCCGTCTACGGCCTGGTCCTGCTGACCGGTGGCTTCGCGGCCGGTCTCGCTCCCGGTGAACGGCCGATGCTGCTCACGGCGCTGGTGGCGCTGGCCGGTGTGGCCGCCGTCGTGTCGTGGACGGTGCCGGGCCGACGGCTGCTGCCGTACTGGGGGCGGATCGCCGATCTCCTGCACAGTCTCGCGGCGCTGAGCCTGCTGCCGCTGGCACTGACCGTCGCCGGGGTCTTCCAGCTGGTCCGCGCGATCGGCGGCTGACCGCCCGTCGCACCCCGTGGGCGCGCACGGCGGCGCCGCCGGACGCCGTACGCCGTCCGATGCGCCACGCCCGTTGCCCGACCCACGCAATTGACATACGAAGCCTTCTTGAAGAGGAGTGGGAATGCAGTCCAGGCGCGACCAGGTCCAGGCCCACCTGTTCGTGGTGGGCCGGCTCGGCGCCGGAATGCTGCGGGCCGAGCCCGACGCACCGGACACGCCGACCGGCCGTACCAACCGCGGTGTCAGGACGGGTCTGTACATCGGGATCGCCATCGCGGTGGTCGTGGGCCTGTACGGGGTGATCTCGCCCGGCGGCGCGACCGGCTGGCGCAAGCCCGGAACCCTGGTCGTGGTGAAGAAGACCGGGGCCCGCTACCTGTTCCTCGGCGGGGAGCTGCACCCGGTGCTCAACCAGTCGAGCGCGCGGCTGCTGGCCGGGGAGAAGATGGTGGTCACCGAGGTCGCCGAGAAGTCACTGAAGGGCGCCCCGCGCGGCGGCCCGGTCGGCATCGTGGGGGCCCCGGACGGACTGCCGGCGGCCGGCGAGCTGTCGGCGGACGGCTGGCTCGCCTGCGGACTGCGCCCGCCCGCCGCCGGCGCGGGCGCGCCCCAGATCGCGCTCGCCGTCGCGATGGCCGGCCAGGGAGCCGCGCTGACGGACCAGCAGGGCGTACTGGTCGCCACGCCCGACGGAGAGCGGTACCTGCTGTGGCAGGGGCAGCGGTTGCGGCTGGACACCGCCAACAGGGCCCCGGCCGCGCTCGGGTACGGCGCCGCCACGCCGTTCCCGGTGTCCGCGGCCTTCCTCAACACCCTGCCGGCCGGACCCGACCTCGCGGCGGCGGACGTCCCCGGACGCGGCGGCCCGGGGCCGGTCCTCGCCGGGCATCCGACGACCGTCGGGCAGCTGTTCACCGGTCCCGGCGGCGAGGCCTACGTACTGGCGCAGGAGGGCTTGCAGGCCCTCACCCGGACCGGCTTCGAGCTGCTGCGGGGCGATCCGCGCACCCAGCGCGAGGCTTACGCGGGCGCTCCGGCGACCGCCACCTCGGTGGGCGCCGCCGACCTCGCCGCGCACCCGGCGGCGGCCCCGGCCGGGGGCCCGGG
>NZ_JBEXOV010000140.1:0-14793 GCF_040611715.1 Streptomyces sp. NPDC006544
AGGAACCTCATCCACCGAAATGGACGGGGTATCAACTTTTTGGCGTTGATTTTTGGCACGCTGTTGAGTTCTCAAGGAACGGACGCTTCCTTCGTTCCCGTTTCCGGGCCCTCCGGGCGCTTCCTTCGTTTCCAACTCTACCAGATCATTTCCGCGCCGTTTCCGGCTTGGATTTGAATTCGGTGACCGTTGGGGGTCTGTGCCTTTCGGCGCTCCACCACATTAGCGCTTATCCCGTGCGGCTCATAATCGGCCGCTTGGAATCGAATTCGGGCATGCCGAATACGACCCCGCCAGGGGTAAGTCGTAGGTAGTGGGTTGGCCGCTCTGGGGGTCTGCTGATGGCACTGCCCCGTTCAAGCGGCTCGGACTACATTAGGCGTCCGCCCAGGCCGCGTCAAGTTGAGCGGCGGCGCGGCGCGTGCGCCCGGTAACGGCTCACCGTCGGGTCGTGCGTGATCCAGTAGCGGTAGGGATGGTCCGCTCCGGCGCCGCCCACTCCGGTGCGGGGGCCGTTGCCCACCTGGTCGGGTGGGGTCCGGGTTCCCGACAGGAGGGACAGGGGCGCGTCCGGGCCGGCGCAGAGGTCGGTGCCGTCGAGGGACCGGTCGATGTCCAGGGCCGTGGCCAGACGGGCCGGGCCCTGCGCCAGTTCCCGGTCGGCCCTGGCGGAGAGCCGGCGGGTGCGGGCCAGCTCGGCGCCCAGCGTCACCTCCCCCGCGCGGAGCAGGACCCCGCTCGCGTGGCCCGGCGGGCCGCACACCAGATTGAGGCTGAACCACATGCCGTAGATGAAGTAGACGTACGCGTGCCCGGGCGGACCGAACATCGACGCGTTGCGCGCCGTGGGGCCGCGGTAGGCGTGGGAGCCGGGGTCCGCCTCCCCCTCGTACGCCTCCACCTCCGTGATGCGCAGTTCCATCGGGCCGTCCGGAGTACGGCGGACCAGGGTGCGGCCGAGGAGGTCCGGAGCAACGGTGAGGACCGGGCGGTCGAAGAAGGACCGGTCCAGGGGCGTACGGTCAGGGCGCGCGCTCATCCGGTCGAGCGTAGTCGACTGCGCCCGGCTGCAACCGGGGCCTAAGGTTCCGCGTTTGTAGGGGTAGTCCTGCGCGTAGTCGCACAAGTCTTTCAGCACGTCTTCAAGGGGAGTCAGAGCATGGGGTTCAGGAAGCTGTTCGCGAGCCTGGGAGCCGGCGGTGCCTCGGTGGACACGGTCATCACCGAGCCGAACGTCGTGCCCGGCGGCATCGTCCAGGGCGAGGTGCGCATCCAGGGCGGGTCCGTGGAGCAGCAGATCGAGGGGCTGTCCGTCGGGCTCCAGGCGCGGGTGGAGGTAGAGGGCGGCGACCAGGAGTACAAGCAGGACGTGGTCTTCACCAAGCAGCGTCTGGGCGGGGCCTTCCAGGTGCAGGCCGGTGCGCTGCACGTCGTGCCGTTCGGGCTGGAGATCCCGTGGGAGACGCCGGTCACCCACTTCGGCGGCCGTCAGCTGCACGGCATGAACATCGGGGTCAGCACCGAGCTGGAGATCGCGCGCGCGGTGGACGCGGGCGACCTCGACCCGATCAACGTGCACCCGGTCCCGGCGCAGCAGGCGATCCTCGACGCCTTCGTGCAGCTGGGCTTCTCCTTCCGCAGTGCGGACATGGAGCGCGGGCACATCCGCGGGACGCGGCAGACGCTGCCGTTCTACCAGGAGATCGAGTTCCTGCCGCCGTCGCAGTACCGCGGGCTCAACCAGGTCGAGCTGACCTTCGTCTCCGACGGCCGCGAGATGGACGTGGTGCTGGAGATGGACAAGAAGCCGGGCCTGTTCAGCGAGGGGAGCGACACGTACCGCTGCTTCCAGGTGGGGCTGCAGTCCTACCAGGGGACCGACTGGGCCGCGTACCTGAACCAGTGGATCGCGTCGGTGGGTTCCCAGCGCAACTGGTTCTGAGTGGATCTAGGCTCGGGTCCGCGACGGCACGTGACGACGTGACCCGGACCCGATCCGAGCAGGAGGTTCAGCTGTGACCGAGCAGAACAGGGCGCCGCTCCCCCACGATTTCCATCCCCCCGTGCACGAGTTCACCGTGAGCAGTACGGACCTGGAGCCGGGGGCGGATCTGGGGGACGCGCAAGTGCTGTCAGGCGGGAACCGCTCGCCGCAGCTGCGGTGGGAGGGGTTCCCGGAGGGGACGAAGAGCTTCGCCGTGACGTGCTTCGACCCGGACGCGCCGACGGGCAGCGGGTTCTGGCACTGGGTGCTCTTCGACCTGCCGGTGTCGGTCACGGAGCTGCCGGCCGGGGCGGGCAGCGGGAAGTTCGAGGGGCTGCCGGCCGGGGCCGTGCACGTACGGAACGACTACGGCACCCGGGACTTCGGCGGAGCGGCTCCCCCGGCCGGGGAGCGGCACCGCTACGTGTTCACCGTGTACGCCGTTGACGCGGAGGAGCTCGGTCCCGGTGCGGAGGTCTCGCCGGCCGTCGTCGGGTTCAACCTGCGCTTCCACACCGTGGGGCGGGCCCAGCTGATCGGTGAGTACGAGGCCCCCGAGAGCTGATCCCCGCGGCTCTCGTTTCTCCGGGCGTTTGCCCGGTCCTGGTCTAAAGACGACCGGGACCGGGCATTTTTATTGCGTTGTCCCGCGTGGCGCGCGCGACCAGAGTGGTTGCGGGCCCTGCCGCCGTGGTGGTTGCGGGCCTGCACACGGGAGGTGGGCGAGATGCGGGACACGCTGGTGCTGAATGCGAGCTTCGAGCCGCTGTCGACGGTGACCTTGAACCGGGCCGTGGTCCTGGTGCTCCAGGACAAGGCCGTGGTCGAACAGTCGCATCCCGAGCTGCGTGTGCGCGCGGCCACGATGGAGCTTCCGATGCCCCGGGTGATCAGGCTGTGCAGGTACGTACGGGTGCCCTTCCGAAGACATGCTCCCTGGTCACGGAGGGGGGTGCTGGTCCGGGACCAGCACCGTTGCGCGTACTGCGGGAAGCGCGCTACGACCGTGGACCACGTGCTGCCGCGGGCCCAGGGGGGTGGGGACACCTGGCTGAACACGGTGGCCTCGTGTGCCGAGGACAACCACCGCAAGGCGGCTCGGACTCCGGAGGAGGCGGGGATGCCGCTCCTCCGGAAGCCGTTCGTACCGTCTCCGGCGGACGCGATGCTGCTCGCGCTGGGGGTCGGCGGGCGGGATCCGCTGCCGGAGTGGCTGGCGCGTTCCGCCGAGGTCAGCCCGTGACCGCGCGGGGGCGCGTAGGAACATCGCGTCCCTGCGCGTAGACGGATGCGCTGGGCGACGTACCTGGCGTACGTCGCTCAGCGGAGCAGCAGCTGGACGATCGCGATGATCCCGACGGTCACGATGACCCCGCGCAGGACGGTGGGCGAGAGCTTGCGGCCGACCCTGGCTCCGATCTGGCCTCCGATCGTCGAGCCGACGGCGATGAGCAGGACGGCCGTCCAGTCGAACTCGGCGACGAAGAGGAAGAAGACGGCCGCGATGCCGTTCACCATCGCCGCGATGACGTTCTTCACCGCGTTGACGCGCTGCAGGTCCTCGCGGAGCAGCAGCCCCATCAGGCCGAGGTAGAGCACGCCCTGGGCGGCACCGAAGTAGCCGCCGTACGCGCTGGCGAACAGCATGCCGGTGAGCAGGGCGGGGCCGCCGTCGGGGTGGCTCGTGTCTCCTCCGGCCGCCTCCTGGCGTCTGCGCAGGGCGGCGGCGAGCCGCGGCTGGAAGACGACGAGCACGAGGGCCAGGCCGATGAGGACGGGCACGATCGTGCCGAAGGCGTCCGAGGGGAGGGCGAGGAGCAGGGCGGCGCCCGCCAGTCCGCCGACGAGGGACACGGAGCCGAGCCGCAGGACCCGGGCGCGCTGGCCCCGCAGTTCGTCGCGGTAGCCGATGGCTCCGCTGATCGAACCGGGTACGAGGCCGAGGGTGTTGGAGACGTTGGCGGTGACCGGTGGCAGGCCGGTGGCCAGCAGGACCGGGAAGGTGATCAGGGTGCCGGAGCCGACGATGGTGTTGATGGTGCCGGCGCCGACGCCCGCGGCGAACACCGCGAGCGATTCCCAGAGGGACATCGAGAACACGGACATGGACGGAGCCATCCCCTTTGCATGAGTGAGTCGCCTCCCCGCCATGAAGGTCGAGGGGCCTCACTGATCATGCAGCAGGGGCCGGCCCGCTCAGTCGATGGGGGGCTGCTCGCGGCGTTCGGCGGCGGCCTTGTCGGCCGCGGGGCCGCCCTCCTTGCCGGAGTTGGTCGGGTTGAAGCCCGAACCGCCGCCCATGGGACCGAAGTTGCCCATGGCTCCGGAGAGCCCCTTGAGGGCGTCGCCGATCTCGCTCGGGACGATCCAGAGCTTGTTGGCGTCGCCCTCGGCGAGCTTCGGAAGCATCTGGAGGTACTGGTAGGCCAGGAGCTTCTGGTCGGCGTCGCCGGCGTGGATGGACTCGAAGACCGTGCGGATGGCCTGCGCCTCGCCCTCGGCGCGCAGGGCCGCGGCCTTGGCGTCACCCTCGGCGCGCAGGATGGAGGACTGCTTCTCGCCTTCGGCGCGCAGGATCTCGGACTGGCGGACACCCTCGGCCTGGAGGATCGCGGCGCGCTTGTCGCGGTCGGCGCGCATCTGCTTCTCCATCGAGTCCTGGATGGAGGTCGGCGGCTCGATGGCCTTGAGCTCGACGCGGTTGACGCGGATGCCCCACTTGCCGGTGGCCTCGTCGAGGACGCCGCGCAGGGCCGCGTTGATCTCCTCGCGGGAGGTCAGGGTCCGTTCCAGGTCCATGCCGCCGATGATGTTGCGCAGCGTGGTGACGGTCAGCTGCTCGATGGCCTGGATGTAGCTGGCCACTTCGTACGTCGCGGCGCGGGCGTCGGTCACCTGGTAGTAGATGACGGTGTCGATGTTGACGACCAGGTTGTCCTGCGTGATGACCGGCTGCGGGGGGAAGGGGACGACCTGTTCGCGGAGGTCGATCCGGTTGCGGATCGAGTCGATGAACGGGACGACGATGTTCAGGCCCGCGTTGAGGGTGCGGGTGTAGCGGCCGAACCGTTCGACGATGGCCGCGCTGGCCTGCGGGATCACTTGGATCGTCTTGACCAGTGCGATGAAGACCAGGATCACCAGAATGATCAGGACGATGATGATCGGTTGCATGCGGTTCCCCGTGCCCTTCCGGCTGTCTGTGCTGCCCCGTTCAGCGGAGTCTCGCAGACCCCGGGGCCGCGGGTCGGCTGCTTGTCACATGACGACCGCGGTCGCCCCGTCGATCTCGACCACGTCGACGGACTGACCGGGCTCGAAACTGCTGTCCGAGTCGAGGGCGCGGGCGGACCAGATCTCGCCCGCGAGCTTGATCCGCCCGTTGCCGCTTCCGTCGACCCGTTCCAGGACCACGGCGCTGCGGCCCTTCAGGGCGTCAATTCCGCTGCGGTGCTGGGGTCTCTGGTTGAGGTGCCGGTTGGCGATCGGGCGGACCACCGCGATGAGCGCGACCGACACGATGACGAAGACCAGTACCTGGGCGACCACTCCCCCGCCGAGGGCCGCTGTGATCGCGGCCGCCACCGCGCCGGCGGCGAACATGCCGAACTCGGGCATCGCGGTCAGGACGAGGGGGATGCCCAGTCCGACCGCGCCGATGAGCCACCACACCCACGCGTCGATGTCCACGTGGTCATGGTAGGTCTCGTGGGCGCGGTCCGGACAGGGTGCGGGCGGCCCCGCTCAGCGCACGGGCAGGCCCTGGGCTCAGCACACGGGCACGCTCCGGCTCAGCGCAGGGGCAGGCCCTGGGCGGTCCAGCGCTCGTTCTCGCCGCGCTCGACGACGAGCGGCAGCCCGAAGCAGCGGGAGAGGTTGCGGGAGGTCAGTTCCAGCTCGACGGGACCGGCGGCGACGACCTTGCCCTGGCGGATCATCAGCACGTGCGTGAAACCGGGGGCGATTTCCTCGACGTGGTGGGTGACCATGACCATCGACGGGGCGAGGGGGTCGCGGGCCAGCCGGCCGAGGCGCCGTACGAGGTCCTCGCGGCCGCCGAGGTCCAGACCGGCGGCGGGCTCGTCGAGGAGCAGCAGCTCGGGGTCGGTCATCAGGGCGCGGGCGATCAGGGTGCGCTTGCGCTCGCCCTCGGAGAGGGTGCCGAACTTCCGGTCCAGGTAGTCCGTCATGCCGAGGCGGTCGAGGAACGCGCGGGCGCGCTGCTCGTCGATGTCCTCGTACTCCTCCTGCCAGGTGGCCGTCATTCCGTACGCGGCGGTGAGGACGGTCTGCAGGACCGTCTGCCGCTTCGGGAGCTTGTCGGCCATCGCGATGCCGGCGACGCCGATGCGGGGGCGCAGCTCGAAGACGTCCACCTTGCCGAGGGTGCTGCCGAGGATGGTGGCGGAGCCCTTGGTGGGGAAGAGGTAGCTGGAGGCGACGTTGAGCAGGGTGGTCTTCCCGGCGCCGTTGGGGCCGAGGATCACCCAGCGCTCCCCCTCCTTGACCGACCAGGAGACCTGGTCCACCAGTGCCCGGCCCTCGCGGACCACGGATACGTCCACCAGCTCCAGAACATCGCTCATGAGCGTGTTGTCTCCCCTTGCAGTCTCGGTTCGTCTGTGCAGCACCGTCCTACCGGCAGGCGCAGCCCCAGGGGAAAACCTACGCCACTCACGGCGGGCTCCGGGCGCGGGCCCGGGTCGGAGGGCCGATCCGTAAAGTAGGGGGATGCTTTTCGAACCACGTTCAGGGCGGCTCGCCGCCTGGGGGAACGCTCTGCTGGCCGGTCTCGTCTCGCCCGACGAGGCCGCGCTGTCGATCGTGGGCGAGGACTCCGTGCACCGAGTGGAGGGGCTGCCGGGGGAAACGGGCCCGGTGGGGCTGACGCTCGCGCTGGGCCGGCTGCGGGTGTTGGGGGTGAGCGGGCTGCGGGTCGCCCTGCCGGCGCCGGGGCATCCGCTGGGGCTGAGCGGACCGCCCGAGTTCAACGCGCGGGCGCTGGACGCCGAGGAGGCGGTCGTCGCGGTGGGCGCGGCGGTGGGGCTGGTGCCGGCGGTCCACGAGGTGGGGCCCGCCGGGGACCTGCACGTCTCGGTGACCTGGCACTGCCTGCCGGTCCGGGAGGCCCCGCCGGCGGACGTCCCGTCGCTCGGCGAGGCGGAGCGCGAGCTCGCGGAGGCGCTGCGCGAGGCCGCGGTGGTCCTGACGAGGATGGACGTGGCGGGGTCGGGGCCGGTGGCGGACGCCGCGCTGTCGGCGTACCGGGCGCGGACCGAGGCCGGCCGGGACGCATTGGCGCCGGGGTATCCGGCGCGGGCGGTACGGGTGCTGGCGCTGGCGCAGCGGGTGGACCTGATGGTGTCGCTGGCGTACGAGCGGGGGCACGGGGCGGCGGTGGCGGCGTCCGAGATGGCGGCCCGGGCGGAAGCCTTGCGGCCGGTGGAACGGGTGGCCCGGCGGGCGCTCGTGGCGGCGTACAACTCGGCGGTCGAGGAACGGGAGCGGGGCCGGTAGCGCGGTGACCGGGGAGGGGCGCCGGGGTTCTCCGGAGTCCCTGCGGCGGGGGTGGGCGGCTTCGTGGTGCCGGCGGGGGCGGCTTCGTCGTCTCGGCTTCGTTGTCTCGGCTGCGCGGCGCGGCCGTGGCGTGCGGTACGGCAACGGCCCCGCTGCCCGGGGAGAGGAGGGGAGCGGGGCCGAGGTGTGTGGCCGGTCAGGCGTTGACGCCCGTGTTGCCGAAGGCACCGTTCAGCAGGCCGATCACGTTGACCGAGTTGCCCACCACGTTGACCGGGACCTGGACGGGGACCTGGAGCTGGTTGCCCGAGGCCACGCCGGGCGAGGCCAGGGCCTCGCCCTCCGCCGACGCACCGCCGTGCGCCGAGGAGACACCCGCGCCGGCGGCGAGGAGGCCGCCCGCGATCATGGTGACAGCGGTGGCCTTCTTGAAGTTCTTCACGTTCTCGTCCTCCAGTACGTCTGCCGCGGCCAGCCGCCGCGACACGTCATGAAGAACGTTCATCCGACGAACGGGATACGCCATGTGGGCTACGTACACCCGACCGTATGAATCACTCCGTCATTCCGTGTCGGACCGCCCACAGCGCCGCCTGGGTCCGGTCCACGACGTCCAGCTTCATCAGGATGTTCGACACGTGCGTCTTGACCGTCTTCTCCGAGAGGACCAGCGCCCGCGCGATCTCCCGGTTCGAGCGGCCGTCCGCTATGTGCCGCAGCACCTCGCGCTCGCGGTCCGTGAGGGAACCGCCCCGGCCGGAGGACGGGGGTCGTCCCTCCTCCGCGAGCAGGGCCACCGCGACCTCGGGCTGGAGGAGGACCTGCCCGGCGTGGACCGAGCGGATGGCGGCGGCGAGCGCGACGGGGTCGATGTCCTTGTAGACGTAGCCGGCGGCGCCCGCGCGCAGGGCGGGGACCACCGTCCGCTGCTCGGTGAAACTCGTGACGACGAGCACGCGCGCCGGGTTCGCCAGCCCGCGCAGTCTGCGCAGGGCGTCGATGCCGTCGGTGCCCGGCATCTTGATGTCCATCAGGATCACGTCGGGGCGCAGCTCCTCGGCGCGGGCGATGCCCTCGTCGCCGTCGGCGGCCTCGCCCACCACCTCGAGGTCGTCCTGGACCTCCAGGAAGGTGCGCAGGCCGCGACGGACCACCTGGTGGTCGTCGACGAGCAGGATCCTGATCCGGCCGGGCCGGTCCGGCGTGTCAGCCACCGGAGACCTCCAGTTCGATCGTGGTGCCCTTGCCGGGCTCGGAGTGCACGGTGAGGCGGCCCCCGACGCCGGCCGCCCGGTCCCGCATGGATACCAGGCCGAGGTGCCGGCCGGCCCGTCGGACGGTGGCCGGGGAGAAGCCCACGCCGTCGTCCGTGACCTTGAGCACCGCTCCCCCGGTCCCGCCGCGCGTGAGGGTGACGTCGATGCGGTCGCCGTCCGAATGGCGCAGGGCGTTGTGGAGGGCTTCCTGGGTGACGCGCAGGACCGCTTCCTCCTGAGCCGCGGGCAGGGCCCGTACGCCGTCGCACGCGAAGGTGACGCGGGCGGTGTGGGCGCGGTCCAGGACGCGGACCTGGTTGCGCAGGGTGGCGATCAGGCCGTCCTCGTCGAGGGCGGCCGGGCGGAGCTCGGTGACGGCGGCGCGCAGTTCGTCGGCGGCTTCGGCCGCGAGGACGGCGACCTGTTGGAGTTCCTCCTTGGCGCGGGCCGGGGCGCGGTCGACGAGGGCGGCGGCCGCCTGGGCGGTCAGGCGGAGCGAGAAGAGCTTCTGGCTGACCGCGTCGTGCAGCTCGTGGGCGAGGCGGGAGCGTTCCTCGGCGATGGTCAGCTCGCGGCTGCGTTCGTAGAGGCGGGCGTTGGTGAGGGCGATCGCCGCGTGCTGCGCGAGGAGGGAGAGGAGCTCCTCGTCCTCGTCGGTGAAGCCGTGCGGGCCGCGCTTGTTCGCGAGGAAGAGGGCGCCGAGGGTCTCCTCGCCGTCCCGGATGGGCAGCCCGAGGAAATCGGACATGTCGGGGTGTGCGGCGGGCCAGCCCTCGAAGCGCGGGTCCTTCCGCACGTCGGCCAGGCGCTCGGGGGCGTCCTGGTGGAGCATCGCGGCGAGGATGCCGTGCTGGCGGGGCAGCGGGCCGATCGCCCGCCACCGCTCCTCGCTGATGCCGTCCACGACGAACTGGGCGAAGCCGCCGTGGTCGTCCGGGACGCCGAGGGCCGCGTACTCGGCGTCGAGCAGCTCGCGGGCCGACGCGACGATCGTGCGCAGGACGTCGCGGACTTCGAGGCGGCGGCTCATGGCGAGCAGCGCGTCGCTCACGGCGGCCAGGCCACTGCGCGGTCCGCGGGGGCCGATGGGTCCGGGATGCATGAGATCACCGTACTCGCGGCCCTGACCTGCGGGATCGGGCGCAAGGCCTAGGCCCGGCCCTAGGTATGGAACTCGGCACGCCAGGGCGGGGCGGTGACCCGGCGTGCCGCCCGGAAGATCCGGCGGCGAGCGGACGCGGGGTGGTGCGGGCTGACCGCGGGCCCGGGTGTGGCGTGCCGGGGGATCTCCGGCCCGGCAGCGAGCCGGACCCTGGGGAACGCTCGGCGCTACGGAAGAGCGGGCTGTATAGAGAAAGAGGGGGCTGCATAGAACGGACATATCGCCGCCATTTCCCGCCCGGGCGGAGCCGCCGGACCGGAACCGGGTTGCACGGGGGACATCGCGGCCCGGGGCCAGCGGTCCGCCCGGCAGGGCGGCCTGCCGGGCGAGCGGGGTCGCATGCCGCGTGGGCGGCCGGGCCGACGGCCGGAGCGGGCGCGAGCGTCGACCGGCGGGGGCGGAGGGCGGTCGGCGGTCGGCGGTCGGCGGTCGGCGGTCGGCCCGGGCCTGCACTGCCGTGCCCGTACGGGCGGGGGCCGGTCGCTGGCGGCGTGCCGCCCGGTCGTCGCGCCCGCCGAGCCCCGGCGGGACGGGGCCGGCGGCGGAGGGGCTCACGCAGGCCCGGCACCGACGGCCGGCCGAGCGCACGAGCCCGGGCCGCGCACCCGCTCGGACCGGCGCGAAGCATCGGGCGCCAAGCCGACAGGCCGACAGGAGAGCCGGGCCCTGGATGCCGGGCGCGGGAGAGCCGGGCCGACTGGCGGAGCCCGGCTGCGGGAGAGCCGGGCCGAAGTCGGATGCCATCGGGAGGGGAGACCTCGCCGTCCGGCTCTGCCTTTGGCACTGGTGCGCTGGGGTTTCTCTGCTACTCAAGGATGAGATCGGTTACGCAATGCATTGCTGGCGCAACGGTAGGTCAGTTCGTTACATGGCCGATGTGAGCCCGCACATAGGACCCACATCACTTACGAAGCTGCCTAGTGGACACATAAAGAGCCCGTCAGCACTGCCGCACCTAGCGTCGAGGCCCGAACGGCGGGCTCGGCCCGCAGGCCTGATCCACTAAGCGGGATCGTACGTCACACCTTTGCCACAGCTTTTTGCCACCGCTAAGAATTGCTCTCGCCGCACAGCGCCGCGGATCCCGGATCCAGGCGGCGCTTTCCTGCGGCTCCCGCTATTCGAAGAGGTTGCTACGCATGACCGAGACCAGCACTCCCGGCCACAGTCGTCGTCTGACGAAGGCGCACAAGCTTTCCATCGCGGGTGTAGCCGCCCTGGGCACCGCCGCCCTCGCTCTCTCCCTCGTCCCGGCCAACGCGGCCGAGACCACGGCCGTCGTGGCCGCCCCCGTCGCCTGGTCCAAGGTCGTCGACGGTGCGCAGACGCAGGCCGTGCAGCAGCACCTCACCGTCCAGCGGGTCGTCGCCGACAAGCAGGCGCAGGCCGCGAAGGACGCCGCCAAGGCCAAGGCCGAGGCGGCAGCGAAGAAGGCCCGCGAGCAGAAGGCGGCCGCGAGCCGTTCCGCCGCCCGCACGCCCGTCTTCGCGAACAACCTGGACGGCTGGATCAAGGAAGCCCTCTTCATCATGAAGAAGGAAGGCATTCCGGGCAGCTACGCCGGTATTCACCGCAACATCATGCGTGAGTCCAGCGGCAACCCGAAGGCGATCAACAACTGGGACATCAACGCCCAGAACGGCATCCCCAGCAAGGGTCTGCTCCAGGTCATCGCCCCGACCTTCAAGACGTACCACGTCAAGGGCACCAAGTTCGACCTGTATGACCCGGTCGCGAACATCGTCGCCGCCTGCAACTACGCGGCCGACCGCTACGGCTCCATGGACAACGTCAACAGCGCCTACTAGGCCACTGGCGTACCCAAGCCCCCATGCGCCTCAGGGCGGCCCCGTGTCACCGGGGCCGCCCTGAGGCGTTCGTGCGTCGTGCGTCGTGCGTGCGGGCGTTCCCTCGGGCGTGACCGCGGTCGTGGGCGTGGCCGCGGTCGTGGGCCCTACTTGCCCGCGCGCATGACCTCGGGCTCGTGGCGGCGCAGCAGTCGCTGCACGGCGAAGCCGCACGCGACGCCGATGAGCAGCAGGATCGTGATGTTCAGGCTCCACTGGCCCACCGTGGCGTCCCAGAGCGGGTCGGTGTTGGTCGGGTTGTCCGCGTCCCACGGCGGCATGAGCACGCCGAGGTTCAGCGTGGTGCCGGCCGCGGCGATCGCCCAGCGCGACGGCATCAGCCAGGCGAACTGCTCCAGGCCGGGAGAGTCGTAGACCTGGAAGAGGATGCCGGTGAAGACGACCTGGACGATCGCGAACATGACCAGCAGGGGCATGGTCTTCTCGGCGGTCTTGACCAGGGCGGAGATCACCAGGCCGAACATCATCGAGGTGAACCCGAGCGCGATGACCGACAGGCAGATCTCCACGGCCGGCGGCATCAGCAGGCCCTCGGTGGGCAGGTCGCGCGGGTAGAAGCCGATCCCGCAGATGATCACGCCCTGGATGGCCGTGATGACGCCGAGGACGATGACCTTCGACACGAGGTACGCCGACCGGGACAGGCCGGTCGCGCGCTCGCGCTCGTAGATGACGCGTTCCTTGATCAGCTCACGGACCGAGTTCGCGGCGCCGGAGAAGCACATGCCGACCGCGAGGATCAGCATGATCGTGCCGGCGTCGCCGTTGAAGCGGGACGGCGCCACGGGCGGTGCGAGTCCGAACTTCGCGGGGATGACCGTGGAGACCACGCCCAGGACCGCGGGGAGGATCAGCATCAGACCGATGAAGCCCTTGTCGGACGCGATGACCGACAGGTAGCGGCGCATCAGCGTGAAGAGCTGGGAGCCCCAGGCCTGCGGCTTCGGCGGCCGGGTCTGCTGCACGGCGGGCTGCACCGACTGCGGGGCGACCGCGTCGATGTCGGCCGCGTACAGCTGGTAGTGCTGCGATCCCTTCCAGCGGCCGGCCCAGTCGTAGTCGCGGTAGCTCTCGAAGGCGGAGAACACGTCGGCCCAGGTCGAGTAGCCGAAGAAGTTCAGCGCCTCGTCCGGCGGGCCGAAGTACGCGACCGAACCGCCCGGGGCCATGACCAGCAGCTTGTCGCAGATGGCCAGCTCGGCGACGGAGTGGGTGACGACGAGGACCGTGCGGCCGTCGTCGGCGAGGCCGCGCAGCAGCTGCATGACGTCGCGGTCCATGCCCGGGTCGAGGCCGGAGGTCGGCTCGTCCAGGAAGATCAGCGACGGCTTGGTGAGCAGCTCCAGGGCCACGGACACGCGCTTGCGCTGACCACCCGAGAGCGAGGTGATCTTCTTGTCCTTGTGGATGTCGAGCTTGAGCTCGCCGAGCACCTCGTTGATGCGGGCGGCACGCTCGGACTCGGCGGTGTCGCCCGGGAAGCGGAGCTTGGCCGCGTACTTGAGGGCCGTGCTGACCTTCAGCTCCTTGTGCAGGATGTCGTCCTGCGGCACCAGGCCGATGCGCTGGCGGAGCTCCGCGAACTGCTTGTACAGGTTGCGGTTGTCGTAGAGCACGTCGCCCTCGTTGGCCGGACGGTAGCCGGTCAGCGCCTTGAGCAGCGTCGACTTGCCGGACCCGGAGGGGCCGATGACGCCGATCAGCGACTTCTCCGGGACGCCGAAGGTGACGTCCTTGAGGATCTGCTTGCCCCCGTCGACCGTGACCGTGAGGTGGCGGGCCGAGAACGAGACGTCGCCGGTGTCGACGAACTCCTCGAGGCGGTCACCGACGATCCGGAAGGTCGAGTGGCCGACGCCGACGATGTCGTTCGGGCCGAGCAGCGCGGTGCCGGACTTCGCCAGCGGCTGGCCGTTGACGTAGGTGCCGTTGTGGCTGCCCAGGTCGCGGATCTCGAAGCGGCCGCCCGGCATCGAGTGGAACTCGGCGTGGTTGCGGGAGACCTGGAGGTCGGAGACCACCAGCTCGTTCTCCAGCGCGCGGCCGATCCGCATGACGTGGCCCAGCGCGAGCTGGTGGAACGTCGTCGGGCTGCGGTGGTCTCCGTAGCCCGGGGAGCCGCCCTGCTGCTGCGGGAACGACTGTGCCGGCTGGGCCGGCTGGGCCTGCTGCTGCGGGAAGGCAGGAGCCCGCGGCGCCTGCTGCTGCGGCAGCGGGTGCTGGGCCTGCTGTTCCCACGCCTGGTGCTGCGGCTGGGGCGGCGCCTGCTGCGCGTACGCCTGCGCCGGCGACTGCTGCGCCACGGCCGGCTGCGGCACGGGTGCGGCCGCGGCCGCACCGGCTACGGGATTCAGCCGCGGCCCGTCGGTCGCGTTGCCCAGGTGCACCGGCGTGCCGGGCACGAGCTCGGCCTGCTGGACCCTCGCCCCGCGCACGTACGTGCCGTTGGTGCTCCCGTGGTCCTCGATCCCCCAACCCCGCCCGTTCCAGGCGATCGTGGCGTGCCGCCACGACACCCGGGCGTCATCGATCACCACGTCTCCCTGGGGATCGCGCCCCAGCGAGTACGACCTGGACGAATCGAGCGTCCAGGTCCTTCCATTCAATTCCAGTACGAGTTCCGGCACTCCAGCCCCACTTAAGTCCCCCGAGAATCCCCCATGACGTCAGGGAGTCTAGGGATGGCGAACATCCGGGGGAACTATTTCAGGCGCACGGCCACAAGGGGAATCCGGGCCACTTGGCGGAGCCCGCGCAGGCCCTCCGAGGGGGTCGGAAATCACCCGGACCGTGTGATTAGGGACGTCCCGGTCTCCCGTCCCACCCCTGCGGTCCACTGCGCGTGCGGTCCACTGCGCGTGCGGTCCACTGCGCGTGCGGTCCACTGCGCGTGCGGTCCACTGCGCGTGCGGTCCACTGCGCGGACGGGACGCGGCGGCCGACTTCCCGGGGGACCCATGCTTTCCGCGCTCTTCGCACTCGCCTTACTCGCCGCCCTGGCCGGCC